>JALHET010000164.1 GCA_022839525.1 Lentisphaerota bacterium | reverse complement strand
GATGATGCTGCGGTACATGGGGTGGACGGAAGCCGCGGATAAAATCATCCGGGCGATGGATACGGTGATTGCCGCCAAGACGGTCACCTACGATTTTGCGCGCCTGATGGAGGGGGCCAAAGAAATCTCGTGCAGCGCGTTCGGGCAGGCGCTCGCGGATGCGATGCGTTGAGGTGTGACGCACCGGATAAAACCGCTGGCGCTGCCGCCACGCATGTGCTGGCTGAAGTCCCGCGGCCCGTGGCGGCTCTCGTCGCTCACGCCCAGAGGCGAAACGCCGGTCGCTCTGACGGAAGACCAGCGCGTGTCTCCCGGCGACCTTCAGCCGCGCGAAATCCGGGTCTTCATTCTCACCCCGCAGTGAGGCAGCCTCATTCGCCAATCCCGTATCGGCGCAGGTCATCTGTCGAGATGTCGGCGGCGGGTACCAGCATATAATGCTTCTGGTCAATCACGCGAATCGCGTCGCCACTCAGTGTCAGTTCGAACATGGCGATGCGGTTGTTGGATAGGGCATGGACGGAAACCGGCCGACAGATCAGGTCAGGGAACTTCTCCCGGCAGAACGAGATGTCCTGCTCTGTCTGAACGACACCATGCTGATCTTTCCCCACTTTGGCCTGTACGGGAACAATGAACTGGCTACCCTTACGGTTCAGGCCGACATAAAGTTCATCGATCTCGATTTGTCCGATGCTTTTGACAGTTGTGCGCAAATGGTTTTGAAGGGAATGCGCCGTCATTCCGAGAAAAAGGTCAATCAGACGATTGTAACGGACTTTCGCCAAAAGAGCTTGTTCATCATCAAAGGCGTTGGCCAGCAGAATCTCAGGAGTCGCATTGGGCACTTTAATGGGCAACATGGATTGATCTGGTTCGATGCGACTTAGTCTTGCCTGTTTGAAGAGATAGCGACCTGTTCCCGCACCTTTAATAATCCAGGCCATTCCATTCTGAGCCGTTCTCGTGATCGATTCCGGCAGCGGAATCCGATAGCGGAACGAGTAAAGCACATCTCCTAGATTCTTGGGCAGCACCATACCCAACGTTGCGGCTGTGGTGGACAACTCATCGCGCTCAAAGACAAACTCGGTCAGTCCCGGACGATAGTGTGTGAGAAAGATTTGCTCAATAAGCGCGGCATAGCGGTTTAGAGGTCTGGTCATGATGAACGTTCTCCTTTTTTCTGGTTCGCTGTCCGATCACCGAAGCGGCGACTCCGAAGTGGTCGGCGGCTTGACGCATGTTGAGCTTCAGTAGGGCAGTGTCGCCAGACTTGATAACGGCGTCGGGCTTGGACGGTTGAATGTCAAGCGCCTTAATGATCTCACTTGCGACCGCACGACCAAGAAGCGGGGGCACACTGTTGCCGATCTGGCGAAAGCCGTGCCATTTGGTGGCGTGGAATCGGAACCAGTCGGGATACGAGTGCAATCGTGCGGCCTCGCGTACGGTGATGACGCGTGGCAGAGTGGGATGGATCGGGCGCGGAGACGTGAACGCGCCACGAGCGCTGTCTGTTCCTGCGCGGAGCGTGTTGCATTGACCGGTTAACGGCAGTTTGAAGAAACGGCTGACCACTTCGGTTGTACCGGGGCTTGTTCCAATGAAACGCGTTATTGATTTTTTTGTGTGAACCGTTCTAAGACTGCAAGTCAGACTGTTGCAGTCGAAGTCCCGCGGATAGCTAAAGTCTTCCTGATCGTTTGTTTGCCCCCGCAGCTTTTTTGCGTAGGTCGCATGGGTTTTCCAAATTACCGGAACGGCATCTGAGTGCGCCAACACCTCAAAAAGATCAGCATCCGGCAAGTCGCTGATCGCTTCCCCAACGGTCACCTTTTTCTTGTGTGCCAGAGGATATGTTGGCGGGGTCTGGCCGATCCGGTAAGCCAGCAGAAAAAGGCGAAAACGGTTTTGAGGAACGCCATAATCGGCGGCGTTTAGGACGTGATAGGGGAGAATGACACGATACCCGGAGTCTTCAAGCGCTGAGATCAGCTCATTGAGAAACTGTGCCTGCTTGCCGACCGTCAGCCCCTTTACGTTCTCGAAAACACAGTATTTCGGACACAGCTCTTTGACAAGCCGGACATAGTGAAACACCAACTTGTTGCGGGGGTCGTCCAGAGATCGTTTGCCAATCATTGAAAAGCCTTGACAAGGTGCGCCACCGAACACCGCGTCGATGTCGCGGTCTCCTATGCCGGAACGGCGGCGGATCATCTCGCCCGTCAAATCGGTCACGCTGCCACAGATGGAGGCCGCGTAGGGAAAATTATACTCGTGCGTCGCACAATGAATGGGGTCGATCTCAACACATGCGGCAATGTCAAAACCGGCCTGCTCAAAGCCCATGGAAAGTCCGCCAGCCCCTGCGAACAAGTCAATGCCGATGGGGCGTCCGCGAACGACTGGCGTATACGGCCGTTCACAAGGCGGCAATAAGGCCGGGAGTTCTTGATTAACGGGCCAAAACATAAAATGGCCCTGCACCAGCAAATTTGGATGGGAGTCGGCTGACAATAGACGGTAACCAGCCCTTTCGATCTTGGGTAAATAGGCTGTGATGTTTTCGCGAATGCGGCTCGGGATGTCGTTTGTTGAGAGCACGCGCTTTTGATTCGTTTGAGCGAACTCACACATCTCTTTTGCAACCGGGTAAAATTTTCTTGGCCGTTTGGTCATACAAATTAAGGGTATCATTTTTGAGGGTAGCGTTCAAATGCGAACTGGTAATTGGCAATCCCAGTTTTCCATTTATGGCAACAGCACCTGTTGCCAAAGAGCGTTCAGGCGCTTGGCGGAGACGGGGACGGGGGTGCGGAGTTCCTGCGCGAACAGGGAGACGCGGAACTCTTCCACCAGCCAGCGGTATTGCGCGAGGATCGCCTTGTCGTGACGCGGAGGTTCGTCGAGCTCGGTGTGCTGCACGTAACGCTGCCACACCGGCTGGATGTCGGCGAGTTTCCGCAAATCGCCTGCGGGATTGGTCTGTGCGCGCCGGATACGGATGCGGCACGCCTCCAGATAGCGTGGGATATGCTGGAGTTGCACGGTTGGCACTGATTCGGCGAAACCGGGGAAGATGAGCCACGCGAGCTGCTCGGCGAGATCCTCGCGAGTGGGCTGTGGCAAGGGCGTTTTGAACAGGAGGCTTTCCACTTCGCTGGCCTCGTGCAGGATCGCGGTCACCCGGCGTGTGCGGGCGGTATGGACGCTGTTGAGGCTCGCGCGTCCGGAGGCCAGCCGGTCTTGAAAGGACAACTCATCACGGATGACGGGCTTGCCTTCCGTAAACGTCTCGCGCAGCGAGGCGCGTCCGATCTCTTCGCCCAGCGATTCGGCGCTCATCTCAAGTTGCTTGGCGTAGAGCGTGACGGCGCGCGGCAGGGTGATGGGCTGTGAGAAACGTTTCCATTCTTTACCGAGTGCGAGCGCGAAAAGGCGGCAGGCGCCTTTTTCGTGCGCGGCGGCCGCTTCGGCGGGAGCGGCGAAGAGGCGCAACGACACCGAGGTCTTGGCGTCGACGAGCGCGGGATAGTTGATGATGGGCCAGCCCGCCTTGCCCACGTCGACCTGAGACGGCAAGGTTCCGAAATCCCACTGTGTGATCCCGTCCCTGTGCCATGGGTTGGATTTGCGTTCGTCTGAGGCGGCGTGTTCGGCGCGTGTGGCGAAGAGTCTGACCAGCAGCGCGATGTTGCGCCCGTTGCCCAGTTCGCGTCCGTTTTCGTCTACGGCGAGAAAACGCATGCGCAGATGATCCGGATAGGCGTCCTCTTTCCATGTTCCGGGAGGGACTCGGACGCCGCGAACCGCATGGAGCGCGTCTGAAAAGCCATCGGCAAGTGAGCCGCGTCCCGGCGTCATGCGGGAACGGCACATGGCAAGCGTGTCATCGACAGGCTGAAGCAGGCGGCGGAGCTTGGCCGGCAACACGCTGATCATCCAGCGCAACTTCTCGTCCAGCAGGCCGGGTACGAGCCAGTCGCTGCGCCAGCCTGCCGCCAGCGGCAGGAGCGGGGCGGGAACGGTGCAGGTGACGCCGTCTTCGGGTTCGCCCGACGCGTGGCGGTATGTGAGGGCGAGGCGGTTGCCGCCGAGGGTAATGGTGTCGGGAAATTCTTGCGCGAGGTCGCGTACAGGCGGAAGGTCACCCTCGCGCATTTCAAGCGCGGCAAGCGCTTCAGGCTGTCCGGTTTTGAGCCACTGGCGCAAATCGGACGCGCTACAGACCGTCGGCGGAAGACGCTTGCCGTAAAAAGCGTAGGCGGTTTCAGGGTCGAAAAGCATACCGTGCTGGCGGGTTTTCTCTTCGGCGTCGAGCAGGACGCGGATCCGCTTGAGATTCGCGCTCAGGAAGTCGGGGACGGGGGCGGGGAAGGCTCCCGCGACGAGGCCTTCGCGAATGAGAATATCGCGGGCCTCGGCAGGGTTAATGCGGCTGTAGTCGCGCGTGCGGGCTTCAACCAGCACGAGGCCGAAGAGTGTGACCCGCTCCTTGGCGCGAACAAAGCCGCGGACGGGATCCCATGAGGCGGAGTGGTAGCTGTATGCGCAAAGACGTTTAGCGATAGGCTCGATCCAGTCCGGGTCGATCCAGGCGGCGGTCCGGGCATAAAGGCGCGAGGTTTCGACCCGTTCGCCAGCCACAACCCAGTCGCGGGAAAGGGGGTTCTGCCCATGGCGCGGCACATTGGGGCCGGGCTTCTGCCCTTTGAGTTTGGCAAGGCCGGAGCCCGGGAAAATCCCGAAGCGGATGCCGCGCGTGCCGCGGTAGTCGCCGGTTTCGGGATCGCGCTTGCCGAGGTTGCCGAGCAGGCCGGAGAGCAAGGCGCGGTGCAGGCCGGCATCACCGCCGGCGGCGGAGGAAACGTCGAGCCCGAGATCTTTGCAGAGACGCTCGAGCTGGTCGCGCAGATCGATCCAGTCGCGCATGCGCGGGAAGGAGAGGAAGTTGTCCTTGCAGAGGCGGCGGGTGGCGGACTGGGAGAGCTTCGCGGTCTGGTCGCGGTACCAGCGCCAGAGGCGGATAATCGCGGCGAAATCGGAAACCGGGGAGAGAAAACGCGCATGGAGTTTATCGGCTTCGGCCTGCTTCTCGATGGGGCGGCGGCGAGGGTCGTCGCACTCCAGTGCGGCCACGACGATCAGGGTGTCGGCAAGGGCTTTTTCATGGTGGGCGGCGAAAAGGATGCGGGCGAGCGCGGGTTCAAGCGGCAGGCGCGCGAGC
>JALHET010000655.1 GCA_022839525.1 Lentisphaerota bacterium | reverse complement strand
GCTTTTGCGCGCGGGTATGATCCGCAAACTCGCAAACGGACTTTTCACCTATCTCCCATTGGGCTTGCGCTCGTTCCGCAAAGTCGAAAACATCATCCGCGAGGAAATGGACGCGACCGGCGCCCTCGAGTTCAAGCCTTCCGTCGTTGTTCCCGGCGACATCTGGCGCGAGTCCGGCCGCTGGGAAACCATGGGCCCCGGCATGCTCCGCATCAAGAACCGCGTGGATCAGGAGCTCGTCGTGAGCCCGACCGCCGAAGAGGCGTTTACTGCCCTTCTGCGCAGCGAGGTTTCTTCCTATAAGCAACTGCCGCTGTCGGTCTACCAGATCAATACAAAATACCGGGACGAAATTCGACCCAGATATGGCCTCATGCGCGCACGCGAGTTCACCATGAAGGACGCCTATTCATTCCACACCGACGATCAGTCGCTCGACGAGACCTAGGTCGGTCTTTCGGTCATTCCCGTGCGCGCCGACTCGGGCGCAATGGGCGGCACCGGCAGCGAGGAGTTCATGGTAGAAAGTGAAGTCGGCGACAACAACCTGATCCTGTGCCCTTCTTGCGGATACGCCGCAAACGACGAGAAGGCTGCGTGCGCGCCAGATCCGGCAACCGAAGGGCCCGGCTCGACAAAAACCGACAAGGCCTACGCGCCCATCGAAACACCGAACGTCAAGACGATCGACGATCTCTGTGCATTCCTGAAAACCAGTCCGAAGGCGTTTATCAAGACACTCATCTACAAGGCGATAAACAGCGAGCTCGATCTTCGCGGACTGCCCGGCTGCGAGGGCCTGCAGCGCGTAACCCCCGAAAACTCGCCCGCCTACTATCCGGTATCGTTCTTCGCCGTATGCGTCCGGGGCGACCTCGACGTGAACGAAGTCAAGCTTGCCGCGAACCTGAAGGCGAGCGAGGTGGAACTCGCAGGAGACGGAGACGTGGAGCGCCTGACCGGAGCTCCGGTCGGTTTCGCGGGACCCGTCGGCTTCAAGAGCGCGCCCGTCGTTGCGGACGAATCGGTTATGCGCATGCACGATGCGGTGACCGGCGCGCTCAAGATGGATCTTCACTTCGAGCACGTCGAACCGGGCCGCGACTTTACCCCCTGGCTCGTTGCCGACGTCCGCACCGTAAAGGCGGGAGACAAGTGCGCTTCCTGCGGCGCCGAATACTACAGCAAGAAAGGAAACGAGCTCGGACACATCTTCAAGCTCGGCTACAAGTATACCAAGAGCATGAACATGCTCTACCTCGACGAGAACGGAAAGCAGCAGATGCCGACGATGGGCTGCTACGGCATCGGCGTCGACCGCACGCTTGCCTCG
>JALHET010000163.1:5283-8332 GCA_022839525.1 Lentisphaerota bacterium | reverse complement strand
GCCGCGCTTGCCCTCAATCGAAGCGAGCAGGGCGGTCTCGTCACCGCACACAAACGCGCCCGCTCCGAGACGGATCTCAATGTCGAACGAGAATCCGCTGCCGAGAATGTCTTTCCCGAGCAACCCATATTCCCGGGACTGGGCGATGGCCGTCTCGAGGCGCTGGATCGCGAGAGGATATTCCGCGCGGATGTAGATGAAGCCCTTGTCGGCGCCGATCGCGTAACCGGCGATGGTCATGGCTTCCAGCACGGAATGAGGGTCGCCTTCGAGCGTCGACCGGTCCATGTACGCGCCCGGATCGCCCTCGTCGGCATTGCAGACCATATACTTCTGGCCGACGGGCTGTGCGGCTGCGAACGACCATTTCTTGCCGGTAGGGAAGCCTGCACCGCCTCGCCCGCGGAGACCGGATTTGGAGACCTCGTCGATCACATCCTGTGGCTTCATCGTGAAAAGCACTTTTTCGAGAGCCAGATAGCCATCGCGCGCGATGTATTCGTCGATCTTGTCCGGATCGATGACGCCGCAGTTGCGCAACACGATGCGGAACTGTTTCTGATAGAAATCGATGCCCTCGATACCGACATTGATCTGGCTCTGTTTCTTATCATAGAGCAAACGCGAGACGACGCGTCCTTTAACGATGTGCTCCTTGACGATAGTGTCGGCGTCTTCGGGTTTCACCTCAACGTAAAAGGTGTCTTGCGGAAGAATTTTGACAACAGGACCCTTTTCGCAGAAACCCAAACAGCCGGTGCGCACGACCTGAACGTCGTTGACCAGCCTGTTTGATACGACGGCGTTCTTCAGCGCGTTGAAGAGGGCAATGCCCTGATTGGATTCACACGCCGCCCCGCCGCAGACCAGAATGTACTGTTTATAACCCATGATGTTTGTTTCCCCGGTTAGCGGACAATGTCCATTGCAGGTTTGTCGCAAATATGGTTGTCGACGAGCGTCTTGCCGATGATATGCGCGTGAACGATCTGTCGCCCTGTCTCCACACCCACGTTGCCGTAAATCACGACGGGCATGTTCGGGACAATCACTTCGACCGTCGGTTCGGAATGGCAGAGTCCCATGCAACCGGTCTGGCAAACCCGTACATGGGTGATGCCTTTGGCGTCCAACTCTCCAATGATCGCGTTAAACGTCTCTTTTGCGCCTGCCGCGATACCGCATGTGCCCATACCGACAATGATCTGCGCATCCTTGTTGGAGGAGTCGCGCTTTGCCAGTGTCTTCCGCATTTCATCACGCAGTTTGCGTAAATCATCCAGTGTCAATTTAGCCATGTTTTGGTCCCTTCATCACCAGATCTGCGAGGGTGTCACAGACCGTGGCATGCACGGATATCACCCTTTCCTGTGTTTGGCAAGGATACCCTGCAACACTGAAAACTCGCCGTCCGGAGTTACGGTGTTGAGACCTACGCCCAAAATTCCTTCAAGCTCCGCAATGATATCCTCGCCGCCTTTCAAGTAACAAGCTGTGCCCATGCAGACTTGGATCTGATTGCGCCCCGGTCTCTTCAATTTGAAAAAGTTATAGAAAGTGATGACGCCATAGATTTTTGCCAGCGGGATGTCCAACAAATCAGCCACTTCAAACGCCACTTCACGCGGAATATAACCGAAAAACTGCTGCACCCGATGCAGAACCATGACCAGATTTCCCGGCTTTTCTTTCCATTCGGCAATAAAGGCTTTCAGTTCGGGTGTCAGCTTCTGAACGTCTGCCGTGGGTTTCGGTGCATTGCTCACGGTTTACCTCCACGTTATCCCGGCCTCGAACCGCACCAAGGCTGGAGAGTTCCAAAAAATTAAATGCGCAGTATGACAAAAAGGGGATAGGGATGCCAAGCCCAAAGAGGGGTAACTCAAAATTAAAACGTACCGTGCCGCAACATGTCCCGCCTCGACACCTCTGGCGCGGCATGATATAAAATTCAAATCCAAATCAGACCTGCTTAATTAGGGGATAAACATCATAGACACCCGCCGCAGAACTTTCATCCGGGGCGCCACCCTCGCTGGCATGCCCTTCATCCTCCCTTCCCGCATCTGGGCCGCAGAGACCAAGCCGAATAGCCGCCCGACGATCGGATTCATCGGCATGGGCATACAGGCACGCGCCCTGCTGAACAACTTCCTGAACCAGGACGTGCAGGTGCTCGCCGTCTGCGATGTCGACACCACGCGCCGCGAGCATGCCAAGAAAACGGTTGATGCGTTCTACGCGACGGTGCCGGAGAAAGGAGCCGCAGGATGCAAGGCGTACAGTGACTTCCGCGAACTGGTCTCCCGCCCAGACATCGACATGGTCTGCATCGCCACGCCCGACCACTGGCATGCCGTCCAGATCATGGCCGCACTGCGCACCGGCAAAGACGTCTGTTGCGAAAAGCCCCTGACCCATAACGTTCACGAATCGGTCGAAATCATGACGGCGGTTAAAGAGACGGGGCGCGTGTTGCAGACCGGCTCGATGCAGCGCTCAAGCAAAGAGTTCCGGGGCGCCTGCGAGCTTGTCCGGAACGGGTGCATCGGCAAGGTTCAGCGCGTGGAATGCGGTTTCGGCGGGCCGCCCAGGCCCTACGACCTCAAGGAAGACGCGATGGAGCCCGGGCTGGACTGGGATCTCTGGCTCGGGCCCGCGCAGAAGTGCGCCTACAACCCCGCCCTCAGCCCGCGGGGCATCCACAAGCATTATCCCGCCTGGCGGAGTTACCGCGAGTTCGGCGGCGGCGGAGTCACGGACTGGGGCGCGCACCATCTGGACATCGCGCAGTGGGGGTTGGGCATGGACGCGGCCGGGCGACCCGAAGTGGCTGACGCGCGAGTACCGCGCCCCGTGGAACGTGTAAGCCGGAAAAGAGACCGCCTGCGTTTCCCATGCGCTCGGGTCAGGGGCGTCCCGCCGCTTTCTTCGTGTACCGCCGGCACACGACCCCCGCCTCTTTGAGCAGCCGTTCGGTCTGCTCCGTAAACGCATAGTCCCCCCCATAGACGACCTCTTTAACGCCCGCGTTGATGATGAGCTTCGC
>JALHET010000163.1:0-5255 GCA_022839525.1 Lentisphaerota bacterium | reverse complement strand
GGGCTGATCGTCACATAGATCGTGGCACCCGCCAGGCGGATACCGTAATATGCCGCCTGGCAAATCGCGTTCTGCTCCGCGTGCACGCAAATGCACTCTTCCAGACTGGCGCCCGACGGCGCATGGCCCGCGCAACGCGCGCACCCGCCCTCGAAACAGTTGGTGACCCCGCGCGGCGTGCCGTTATACCCGGTTGAGATGATCCGGTTCTCGGACACCACCACCGCAGCCACCTTGCGGCGCGAACAGTTTGCCCGCGTGGCGGTTACCTGGGCGATCTCCATGAAATAGGTGTCCCAATCCGGACGCGGATCAGCAATTTTTTTCTTTGACGCCATACCAACACTCCCAGAAGTTCTCGATGCGTACAGTGTACGTGCTCCACCCCCCTGATTCAATCCCAATTCCCGCAGGGAGCCGGGAGTGCTATACTTTGCACCATGAAAACGACCCCGCCCTATCATGTCGCCCGCAATCGCGGCGCGTCTGCCGTTATCCCCATTCTTCTCGCGGCGGCACTGGCTGCCGCAGGCTGCCGCACGACCTACACCACGCTGGTGCAGGACCGCGACACTGTCACACAGCTCGCGCCTTTCCTTTATATCCTCAGCGGCAACTACGACGGCGCGGTCACGGTCGCGCAATACAAAGCCGCAGGCAACTTCGGCATCGGCACCTTCGAAGGGCTCGATGGCGAAGCCGTCCTGCTCGACGGCGTGGTCTATCAGGTGAAGGGCGACGGATCGGTCACAATCCCCGAAGACACACGCCTCATGCCGTTCGGCGCCTGCACGCTTTTTGACGACGACCAGCGGCAGACTATGCGGAATGTCGCCTCCCTTGATGTTTTCGCCAAAACGCTAGAGGCGCACTTCGAGGACAAGCACATCTTTTACGCGGTAAAAGCCCATGGCGTTTTCACCTCCATCCGCGTGCAAAGCTGCGACAAGCAGGAAAAACCTTACCGGCCTTTAGCAGAGGCCACCAGGCAACAGCGCGAATACACCTACACGCAGGTCCGGGGCACGCTCATCGGCTTTTGGACGCCGCCTTTTATACCGGACGCCATCGGCGTGCCGGGGTTCCACCTGCACTTCCTTTCCGACAACCGCCTTCAGGGCGGACATGTGCTGGACTTTCAAGCCCGCACGCTCTCGATTACCCTCGACCCCACGCCGCGCCTCACCATCGACTTCTCGACCCCTGTCGGCGTTCCCCTCATGGAGCAAAACATCGGGAGCCAGATTCGCGACGCCGAATGCGAACGTTGACCGCCCGGGCGCGGAACCGGCCACGGCATGTGCTTGACGGGCACGCCCCATCTCCAGTATGGTGTAACCGGTATTGTGAGAAACGCCAGAGTGGTGGAATGGCAGACACACCGGACTTAAAATCCGGAGCCGGGTTAAATCGGCGTGAGGGTTCGATCCCCTCCTCTGGCACCAACTAACAAGGAGCCCAACCCGTGAAAAAGATCAAGATTCAAAAACCGACACCGAAAGCCATGCGCCCGTTCGGAACAGTCATCGGGAAACCGCAATCAAAACCGACCGGCCACAACGCGCTTCTGGACTACTGGAAACAGCAGGCCCGTTTCAAACTACCGTCCGGCGCGGGGGAAGTCGGCTACCTGATCGCCCGCAAGCATCCGGGGGTCTACACCCTTCTTGAAACCCACTTGGAAACACCCGAAATCCTGGTTCCCCTCAACTGCGGCATAAACATACTCGTCGCCCCCGCCGCCGCCAAACAGACAGACCTCCCCGATATCCGGAAGGCAAAGGCCTTTTTCATCCGGCATGGGCAGGCGGTCATGCTCAACAAAGGGGTTTGGCACTGGCTTCCTCAGCCGGTCGGCAAGAAAGAGGCGTATCTCCTCACCATCTTTTCCGACAATACTTCGCAGAACGATTTCCGGGAGAGCGACCTCCCCGAACCGGTAAAGATTGTCAAATAGCCCCGGTCTCCAGGTTGATCGCTCAACGCGCGCCGCGCCGTGAATCACCGCATTCCCGCTCTTTTCGAAGAGCAGGACAGGCGGAGCGTTTCAAACATCCCACCCCTCACGGTTCGGACGGCTAAGAAACTTGTTCGCCGCGGCGTCATTGGTGAAGCGCCCGGTCTTGCCGTCCCAATCCAGCCGCTTGCCGGAGCCCTCTTCGATGGCGGCAACGCCGAGCAGCATGATTTCGTTGAGCGGCTGAGAGTAGTCAAATTTCGCGCAGGCCGCCGGACCGCCCAGACACGCATGCATGAAGTCCACCTGATGCGGGCCGCGGACGCGCGGGATCGTCTTGGGCGGCGGCGGGATCGTGGAGCGGAGGCTATCCGGCACAAAGCGCAGACTCTCGCCAAACACGCTGATACAGAGGGTGCCCTTCTCGCCAATCAGAATCGAGGCGCAGCGGCCGAGGTCGACTCCGTGCTTCTTTTCGATCTCCACCAGTTTCGGCGGCAGGTTCTGGTGTTCCTTCTTGACGATGTATTTGTACGTACCCGGCGTCCATGTGCTGTCGTCCCAGTGCAGGTCGCCTTTAAGCCCGTCAAACCAGTGCATCTCGACAGGCGCGAGGTCGCCACGCTTCGGGAACTTCCAGATGATATGGTCCCGGAGCCCCCAAGACGCTTCCGCACCCGGGCGGAAATCCGCGAGTTGGACACTCTCCGGACTGCCAAGCTTCAATGCCCAGAAGACGGGATCAATGACATGGTTTCCCATGTTGCCGATGGTCGCGCTGCCAAACCTGCGCCACGAATACCATCCGACAGGATGAAGCCCGCGGTTAAAGCCGCGCCACGCGGCCGGACCGATCCACTTGTCCCAGTCCAAGTTTTTCGGGCACTCCGAATCTTGTGCGAGCGGCTGCTCGCGCGCGTTAACCCGGTCAGTCCAGCAGTAGACCTCGGTGACTTGACCGATGGCACCCGCCCAGACGTATTCGCAGAGCCGGCGCGCGCCCTCGTTGGAATGACCGTGCTGCCCCATTTGCGTGACCACGCGGTTGGCACGCGCTTCGGCCAGCATCCTGCGGCCCTCCTCAACCGTATTGGCCATGGGCTTCTCGACGTAGGCGTGGATGCCGTTGCGGAAAGCGAGAAGCGCGGGCAGGCAGTGCTGGTGGTTGGGCGTCGCGATGAAGACCGCGTCCACGCCGCCAGCCATCTGCGTGTAGAAGTCGCGGTAGTCAGCGAACGCGGCGACGGATTCCTCTTTTGCTTCAGGCCGGTATTTCTTTAATTGTCCCCGCGCCCGGGCGATGCCGCGCGCGTCGGGGTCAACAAACGCCACGAACTCGGCCATCCCCGACGTGGCGATGTTCGGCAGGAGAGCAAGACAGCCCCTGTCCCCGCAACCGATGATCGCCACGCGCAACGGCTTTGCCGCAGGAGCCACGCCTTGTCCTCGCGTGCCGAACACCGTCAGACCTCCGACTCCGGACGCCGCCGTCTTGATGAAATCACGTCTATTCACGTCTCCCCCTGACCTTTTCTTAACGCACCTCAATTTAAGAAGTTACC
Organism: Lentisphaerota bacterium; assembly: GCA_022839525.1. Next base: position 1,736 of record JALHET010000163.1, on the reverse strand, counting down.
TTCTTACCTTGCCGCCCTGTCGGGCAAATCCCCTTACACGCCGATCGGCATGCCGCAGGCCTGCAGATGGCATTTGTGAACCAGATAGTCGTGCTCGTAGGTGTACGGGTTGACCATCTCCCCGTTCACCACGGCGGCGAACTCGCGCCACTGATCCTCATACCGGTCTTTCAGCGGCGGCATTTCGACCGTCTGCACCCCCTTCTTATATCCGCCGCGCGCCTCTTCCAGAAAGAGTCTCAGGACGCCTCCCGACATACCGCCCCGCGATTCGATCGGCTCGATCATGATCGTGCCCTTATCGCCCATCACCTTGAGGCGCCGGTTCGGGAACCCCTGCGCCTCGGTGATAGAGGTCCGGATGGTCGCCAGCCGCCCGCCGTCAAACTCAAACACGGCCAGGCCGTTATCCAGCACGCCGTCGCCGCGCGTGCAGCGCTGATACGGCGTCACGCGCTCGGGCGCGCCCATGACCGACACCGTCAGGTCAATCAGGTGGCAGGCCAGAATGTACTGGATGCCGCCCTTGTACTGCTTGATGAGAGTGCGGTAGCCTTGGCCGTCATACCGCCCCATCGAGGCGTCCAGATCGACCACCCGTCCGATCAATCCGTTTTTGACAGCCTTGAGGCAGAACTGAACAGCCGGATTGTTGCGGTACATGTACCCGACCTGCACCGTGAGCCGTCTGGCTTTCGCCTCGTCCAGCAGCGTGCGGAGCGCCGGCAGCGACTCGCCGCACGGCTTGTCCAGATGGATGTGCTTGCCGGCGCGGACGCAATTCAAGGCGACCGGCACGTTCAGGCGCTCTTCGGTCTCCACGGCCACCGCCTGGAGTCCGGGAATCGCCAACACCTCCTCCTGGCTCATCCACGGCAGTCCTTTGTAGCACTCCGCCTCCGGCGGTTTGCCCGGCTTGCCCGGATGGTCGCCCGCCAGACCGGCCACCTCGAACAGCTCCGGCAGCTTACGCAGCGTCCCGATTTTGGGCGCATGTTGGTTGCCCGTTCCAATCTGTCCGATCAGGATGGGTTTGCGCGACGGGGAAGGGGATCCACCCGCTGCCGCCGTCGAAAAGGCACCGGGGAACACGCTTGCCGCCCCAACCAATCCGGATGCCGCAATAAACGCGCGCCGTGAAAACGGATTCCTGTGCCGCATTCCATTCCTCCTTATCGCCTTACCCTTTTTCCTTCCAGCATGCCCGAATCATGCCATCTCTTCTCCCGTCCCGCAACAGGAAATCGGCGGCAACGGGCCAGCGGATAAAACGCCTTTTTCAGCAACCGGAGGACGGCCTCCTTATCATCAAAACAGCCATCGGAAATGAATGCCGCCCCGGAGAATCTCATCCGGAGAGAGGGCGTGCCGGTCGAGTCCCCAGGTTCCACCGATCAGCCCCGTGTACTCCAGCGAACCGCCGATCGAAAACGCCCCCGTCACCGCATAGGTGAGAGTGACCGACATCTGATAGTCGGTAAACCCTTCGTCGGATCCGCAATACCGGACGGCGTTGTAGTGACTGGAACCCGCCCCGACCAGAACCGTTCCACCCGCACGGATGCGATCCGTAACGGTAACCGATTTGTTCAGCGCCGCGCGGCCGTACAAATCTTTGAGAGGGTTATCCTCCAGAAACGCGCCCCCCACATGCCCATAGTCGTACCAAACACTGAGGGAAGGGGTGACCCAACGGTTCGGGCAAGCAAGAATCGCAAACAGTTCCGGCGTGCTCC
>JALHET010000162.1 GCA_022839525.1 Lentisphaerota bacterium | reverse complement strand
TCCGCAACTGAAAGGCCTGTATCTTACGCGCCTTGCGCCGCAATCTCAAGTGTGGTAATTATTTTTCATGCACACGCCTTCCGCCGAGACACTCGCGAACGCCGCCCGACTGCTTTGTGCCGGTGGCGTGGCCATCATCCCCACCGACACGGTCTACGGGATCGCCGCACATCCGGCCTGTCCCGAGGCCGTGCGCCGCATATGCGCGATCAAAGGCCGCCCCACCGGCAAGCCGATCGCGCTGCTCGCATCAGGCAGTGACGCGGTCACCGCGTTCGGTGCGGCCTTTCCCCCTGCCGCTCAGCGCCTTGCCGACGCCTATTGGCCAGGCGCACTCACGCTTGTCCTGCCCTGCGGTACAGGTGCGGAAGGCTTTCGCGTCCCGGCCTACAGCCCGACCCGCTCCCTGCTCGCCGCTTGCGGCGGCACCTTACGGGTCACCAGCGCCAACCTCAGCGGCGCAATGCCGGCGGTCAGCGCCGCAGAGGCTTTAAAAGACGTGGGGCTTGAGGCCGATCTCATCATCGACGGCGGAGTCTCGCCCGGCGGTGTTCCCAGCACAGTGGTCAAAATCGATGCGGACGGCACTTTGACCCTCCTGCGTGAGGGCGCGATCCTTTCCGCCGACATTCTCCGCACCGCCAACGCATAAGTAGCGCGGGGGATGGATCGCCACACCCGCCCGGCGCCTATTACTCGTGGCGCAGAGCCGTCAGAGGATCCAATTGCGCCGCTTTCCAAGCCGGATGTGTGCCAAAGGTAATGCCGGTGATCACCGACACCACCAAGGCCACAACCAACGACTCCGGCGTCACCACGGCTTTCAACCCGGCTTCACCGCCCATGCGCGACACCGTCTCCGCCACAGCCGCCGTCGCGATCCCCAGACCCGCGCCCAATCCCCCCCCGATCGAAGTCAGCAGCACGGATTCCGCGAGGAACTGGAACAAGATATCCCGCTTGCGTGCCCCCAACGCGCGGCGCACACCGATTTCGCGCGTCCGCTCAAAAATGTTCGCCAACATGATATTCATGATGCCGATACCTCCCACCAGCAGCGAGATGGCCGCGATCGAAGTCATGACGACCGTGAAAATCCGCTGCGTCTTTTGCGCGCTCTGCAACAGTTCGTACGGCACTTGAACCTCATAATCCGTTTGCGTGTGAACCGAACGCAGATAGGTGCGCAGGCGTCCCGCCGTTCCGGGAATCGCCTGCGTCTCCTTGGCGGAAAGAAATAGAAAGTCGTAATCGACCTGCTCGGCAAGACCGTGCCGCATCTGCATGCGGATACCGCCCCACAATGCGCGTGCGGTTTCGAGCGGCAAACAAACCAGATTGTCCAACTCGTACTGTCCGGCCAGCCGTCCCCCGACCGGGCTCTCCATCAGACCGATCACGCGGAAGGAAACATTTCCGATCACCACCGTCTGGGCAAACGGATCCAAATGTGCGAACAGCCGGCGTGCCGCCTTGATCCCCACGACGCACACAGGATCGAGCACCTGCCCGTCCGTATGTTTCAAAAAACGGCTACGCCGGTCTACGAGCCGGCACCGGGTCACCTCCAGAAACTCGGGCGTCGTCGCCACCGCCTCAATGTCTGTGGTCTGTTGCCCAATGAAAATATCGCGGCGCGTATCCATCACGGGAACCAGCAACCGGATGTTTTCGAACGTATTCCGGATGTGCTCGACATCCCTTCGTGTAATCCCGTACCTCTGCGTGAACGAGCGCGTACTCTGCTGCGCGTTCCCTTCAACCGGTTTGACGGAGCGCAGAATGATGTTGTCCACGCCCTGCGCCTCGATCTGCCGCAACGCCTCCCTCCGCCCCCCCTCACTGATCGCCAGCATCGCGACCACCGCCGCGATGCCGAGCACGATTCCCAGCGTGGCCAACAGCGACCGGATCAGATGCCGCGTCAGGCTCGCATACACGGTCAAGACCATTTCAAACGGCCTCATTCTTCCTTAACCTCGCCGTCATGGATTGTGACAGCCTGCGTGGCGTACCGCCGGTAAACCGGGTTGTGCGTCACCATGATAATGGTTTTCCCCGACCGGTGTAGTTCCTGAAAAATCGACAGGACTTCCTGCCCTGTTTTCTCGTCCAAATTGCCGGTCGGCTCGTCCGCGAGGATCACCGACGGGTCATTCGCCAGCGCGCGCGCGATAGCCACGCGCTGGCACTGGCCGCCCGAAAGCTGCGTGGGTCTCGATCCGTAACGGTCCTCCAGTCCTAGCTGAGCCAACAACGCCTTGGCGCGTTTACGCATCCGGTTGTGCGGGATGCCCGCATATTGCATGGGGACGCAGACGTTTTCAAGGATGGTCAAGTGGGACAAGAGGTTGAACGACTGGAAAACCATGCCGATCAGACCGCAACGCACGGCCGATGTGGCGTCATCACTCAAATCGGAAACCGTCCGGCCTTCCAGCCGGTAGACACCAGAAGTCGGACGGATCAGCAGCCCAAAAAGATTAAGCAACGTCGATTTACCCGAACCCGAAGGCCCCATGACCGTCAGGAAGGCGCCCCGGCGCACCGTCAGGTCGGTCGGCCGTAGCGCAGAGATCCGCACCCCGCCTGCCTCGTATATTTTGGCCAAACCGTGCAGTTCGATCAGCGGTTGTCCACAACGTTGTGTGTTTGAATCCGACATCGCATGCGCAAAAGATGACCGGGACAAATGCAACCCAACCATCCCTTTTTTGAAACTCCGGTTTATACGGTTATACAGGTAACCGTCCGCAACACGTCCCGTGTATCACTGATTCCCCGTTATTGTAGCGGACGGGAACTGCCCGCACAAGCCACACTGTCCGTCGCAACGGGAACAACGGGATCATCCGGGACGTATCCCCCAAACCCGCGAGATCAAGGGGAAGGAAGTCCGGCGGATTCCAACTGCGAGAAGTCAAGTCAGAGGGCGCCAGGCGCGTCCATCGCGGCCCATGAGGAGATTCGCCGCCTCCGGGCCGTCTGAGCCGGCAGGATAGGTATACAGCGGACAGGCTTCCGGTTGGGTCTGCCAAAGGTCAAGTATGGGCGTGAACAGACGCCATGCGGCAGCGATCATTTCGTTGCGGACAAAGAGCGTATGGTCATGCAGCATGGCGTCCAACAATAACCTTGCGTATGCGTCAGGCGCATCCAACTCGGCGCCAAGATCCGCGTACTTGAACGCGAGCGGCAACTCCCCCATACAAAGTTTCGGTCCGGGACGTTTGGCTTGCAGGTTCAAACACATGCCCTCGTCGGGCTGGACTTTGAGCACGAGCGAATCGGGCGCGGTCTCTCCAAAAAGCCTGTTCGGCGACGGCTTGAAAACCAACGCGATCTCACTGGTACGGGCGGCAAGACGCTTTCCGGAACGCAAGTAGAAAGGCACACCGTGCCAGCGTGGAGTATCGATCCAAAGTTTTAAAGCGGTAAAAGTCTCAACTGTAGACGCCGGATCGACACCGCGCTCGTCACGGTAGCCGGGCAGGCCGTTACCGGCACCGTACTGGCCGCGGACCACACAGGTGTCGAGCGCGTCAACGGGAAAAACGCGAATCGCCCGAATCAACTCAAGTTTTGCGGTATGGATGGCCTCTGCAGAAAACGTTAGCGGCGGTTCCATGGCGATCAGCGCAAGCATTTCGAGCAGATGATTCTGAAACATGTCACGCAAGAGTCCTGCCTGTTCGTAGTATTCCGCGCGATGTTCCACACCGAGGGTTTCTGAAACCGTGATTTGCACGTGGTCGACATAGGAGGCACGCCAGACCGGTTCAAACAGGATATTTGCGCAACGCAAGATCAGAATATTCTGCACCGTATCCTTCCCTAAATAATGGTCGATGCGGAAAAGCTGATCTTCGCGGACATAGCGATGGAGAAACGTGTCAAGTTCGGTTGCAGAAGAGGTGTCCGAACCGAAGGGCTTTTCAAGAAGCAGGTGACGCCACCCCCCACCCGTGTCCGGTTCATCCAGAAGACCGGCCTCCGCAAGACAGGCGACGAGGGGCTGGTAGGATGACTGAGGAATAGCCAAGTAATAGAGTCGGTTAAAGGGCGCTGGCGTGTCGATTTTGTCTAAGGCATTAAGATGCGCGGTCAGCCGACTGAACGAAGAGGGGTCGGTATCAACCGTACGCACATAACTGAAACGCGCAAGAAACGCATCGCAGTCATCCGGGGGTGCCGGGGGTAATGCATGCCTGGCCAAGTCCCTGAAAGACGTGTCATCGTGTTCAGTCCGTCCGCAAGCCACGACTCGCGACGTGGCATGCAACAATTTCCGCGTGTGCAATTGAAAAAGCGAGGGGATCAGTTTACGGCGCGCAAGATCACCTGTACCACCAAAAAGAACAAGCACACAAGGCGCGGGCGATACTTCTAGACAAAACGGTGCAGGTATGTGTTGTTTGCTCATCGTCTTTCCATGACTCTCACACGGACCGGCAATTCATTAACGTTTCAGCTGGGCTTGGTGCGCTTTTTTACCGGTTTCTTTGTGCCGTGTTTACTCAACGGCTTTTTCGGTGACGTATCGACACTTGACGGCTCTGGATGCGGCGTACGCAACGGCAGTTCGCCCCGCATCCGGAAGACTAACCCTTGTTTATCTTCCCCTAAACTCACATCAATCACACCTTCGGTCAATATTCCGCGCAACAGCTCTTCCGCTAACGGGTCTTCCAGAAAACGCTCCACCGCACGCCGCAGCGGCCGCGCGCCCAATGCGGCGTCAAACCCTTTATCAACCAGAAATCCCGTCGCCAAATCATCGAGTTCCAAACGGATCGATTTGGCTTCCAGACGTTGACGCACCTTGGCCAGTTCGATGTCAAGGATTTGAACCACATCCGCTTTTGCCAGCTTCCTGAAGACAATTACATCATCGAAGCGGTTGAGCAACTCGGGTTTGAACACCTGTTTTGCGGTGTTGATCATCCGGTCACGCAACCGGTCATACTCGTCGGTTTCGGTTTCGCGAGCAAAGCCAAGCCCCTGCCCCTGCTTCTCGTAGTCGAAACCGAGGTTGGAGGTTAGAATGACCACTGTATTGCGGAAGTCGACGTGTCGCCCCAAACTGTCCGTCAGTCGCCCCTCCTCCAAAATTTGCAACAACATGTGCATGACGTCCGGATGAGCCTTCTCCACCTCGTCCATCAGTCGTTCCTCCGTCGGCGGACGTGGTCCACGATCTCGGCGACGGCGTCGTCCACCGGGACGCCGTTACGCTGCTCGCCGCCCCGCAGCCGGAACGAGACCGCCCCGGCGGCGGCGTCGTCGCCGCC
>JALHET010000161.1 GCA_022839525.1 Lentisphaerota bacterium | reverse complement strand
GAAACGCCGGCATACGCGCCGCGCAAACGCCAAGTCGTGGGTCGCCATGAGTATGGCGGCCTCTTGAGCGTCCAACAGCCCCGCCAGTTCCTCCTTGCCGACCGGATCAAGCGACGCGGAAGGTTCGTCGAGCAGAAGCAGCGGCGGCTGAGCCACCAGCGCACCGGCCAACGCGACGCGCTGCCGTTGCCCCTGTGACAGGGTGTGAGGCGGGAGCGGCGCGAGAAGCCCGATGCCCAGCCCCGTCATGACCCGCGCGGATTTCTCCCGCGCCTCCGCCCGCGCAACGCCCCGGCGCTCCAGTGAAAATGCGACGTCGTCCATCACGTTGGGGAAAAGGATCTGATCATCCGGCGCACTGAACAAGAAACCGAGACCGTCTCGGACCGCGCGCTCCGTAGCCCGTGACAGCACGACACCCCCCACTTCGATCTGTCCCATGAACGGCACCAGCCCAGCCGCGGCGGAAAGCAACGTCGTCTTGCCGGACCCGTTGAGCCCCAGCAGCGCCACCCGTTCGCCCGCTCCGATACGGAGGGACACCCTCATAACGGCTGCGGGAGCGCCGGCCCGGTAGCGGACAGAAACGTTGCGATAAACAAGCGCGTCGCCCATCAGACACCCCTCCACCTGAGATAGAGAACCGCCCCGAACACGAAAGCCGCGAACGCTGCCGCACAGCGGTCAGAAGCGGACATGCCGGCCGTCTGCCGGTTGCAGACCGGGCCGCTGAACCCCCGAACCTCCATGGCGGCGCTCACGCGCTCGGCCCGTACCGTCAGACGCAACAGCCAAATAACCGGCAGCGAAAAAAGACAGCGCAGGCGCATGCCCGCCCCTGCCGACGGCACACCGCGCAGGCGCAGAGCCGTTAGCGTCCGCCGCGATTCATCCGTCAGCAGAGCGGCCTGGTGCGCGATCTGCACGACAAGCGCCACCACGGCGCGCGGCAACGGCAGTCCGCCGAGTCCTTGCCCACACTCCGACAAATCCAGCGCGGCCATCGCGGCCGCGCATACCACGATGCAGGCGGTACCGCGCAGGCCGATGGTCAGGGGAACACGCAACGCTTCGGACCACGAGCCTGTTTCCGCCTGACCGCGGATGAACGGCGCGAACAAAAACAGGGGCAGGAAGAGGCAGGCCGCAAGACGCACCGCAGAAAACAACCGCCGCCGCGGCAACCCGCACCATGCGGTCCAGCCGAGCAGGACGCCGGTGAGCAACGCAACGCCCCACAGGTTCCGCAACGGCGCGAGGGAACAGCTCGCGAACACAAGGATACCGCATGTTAGGCGCACGGAAGGCGCCGCCCGCTTTGCCGGCCCGTTGCCGCACCCCCACGCCTCTGTAAATGCGGTCACCCGGTTAGCTTCCTTTCCGGACTGTCACAAGGTAACGGTCTGAGCCGTCGGCCGTCGCCACGAGCGTAAACCCGTCACGTTCGAACAGGCCCGCCGTCTCCTGGACGGGCTTCAACTGATCGTCGCGAATCGACGGATCCCCTTGTCCATGAATACGGTTGACCTCTTCCCGCGAGATGAGATGCAGGATATGGACGCTGCCGTCTGCCCGCAAAACCCGGCGGAACTCCCGCACAACGGCGGCAGGATCCCCGAAATGCGGCCAGACCGAAAAACAGATGATACGGTCGCACGAGGCATCCGCAACCGGGATCAGGCCGGCCGAAGCCCGTATCCACGTTACGCGAGGGTCGCGGATTTTTTGTTGCGCCCGATCCAGCATCGCCTGCGATATGTCCAGCGCGATCACGCGCCCGCCGGAGCCAAGCCGGTTCAACAGGCTCAGCGTGAGATTCCCCGTTCCGCACCCGACATCTAACACGGTCTCGGAAGCCCGGATGCCGAATCCTTCAAACTCGGCGTCCAGCCTCTTGGCCAATGCAGCCAGGTCGTGCCAACCGTCCCATGCCCCCGCGATCGAATCGAAGAAGGCGATCCGCGGGTCTTCGCGCGGGTTGTTTTCCATTTCCTGTTTTTCCTTTATCCGTCAGGCGCGCGGGTTGGACAGCCTGACGACCGGTGGTATGACCGCCATCATCAGGACGAGGCCGGGCCATCCGCTCAGCAGCGAGATGCCCGCTACAAAACCGGGCGGCAACTCCAGCACCTGAGCCGCCACATAAAAAAGCCCCGCGTTGGCCACCCGCCCGAGAGCCAGCGCGGCCGCAAGGTCAGCCCATACGGGAATCCTGGGGAACGCCGAGCGGAGCGTGCCGATCATAACGGCCATCAGTGCGATCTCCACCGCCATCACCGGCGCGACCGGCGGGTAGAACGGCGGCATGCCCGTCCCCGCTCCGGAAAGAACCGGCACCAGCAGAGCCGTCAGTGCCGCCGCCCCGGGCCGCACGAAAAACGCCAGAGTGACCAGCGGCAGATACATGGGCATGAAGACATGCCCCAGATGCAACAGATGGAAAAACGCTGGCAGCAGCAGCGCCGCCGCACCGAACAGGCCGCAAAAAGCATATTCCCTTGGCTGAATCATCCGTGTCGTGGCAATCCGGTTCCACCGAAATCGAACAAATTGTTTCTCACACGAAGGCACGAAGGGGAATAGGGTGTTGCGGACAAAACTTTGTGTCCTTTGTGCCTTCGTGTGAGATTGAATTGGGGTGCGGGATCCGCCCGCATTAGAACTTCACCTTCATGCCAGTGTACCACATCACGCCCGGCATGGGGTAGTCCGGAAAATATTCGTAGTGCTGGTTCGTAAAGTTCTCGGCCGCGACGTACAGTTCGCCCTTCAGTTTGGAAAAGGCCTGCAAGTCCAGGGACAAGCGGGTGTTGAACGTCAAATAGTCGTCGAGTTTCTCCAAAACGGGATCAACCGTGCGCATGCTGTACCCGTACTGGGTCGTCACGTATTCGGCGTCCAAATCCCACCGGAGATAGCGCGTGACCCAATACGAACTGCCTGCGCTGAACGTCACCTCCGGCATACGCGAGACAGGACTGTCTTCCGGATCCGTATACGCGCCTCCCGCAAAAAAGGACAGATCCTTGCGGGGATAGAGGTGCAGGGAGGCTTCCACCCCGTTGGCCTTCAGCTCCCCGACGTTGAGATACCCGGCGGTGGTCGAATCCATGCGGTTCTCGACTTCCATGTGAAACACCGAGGCGTGGATTGCCGCACAAGAGCCCAGCTCCGCATGCACACCGGCTTCGGTCGTGTCCATCGTCTCCGCGTCCAGCGAACGCCAGGTCGAGGGCGAGGTTCCGCGCATGTAGATGCCGGGATAATGCACGCCTCGCGCATGCGAGACAAAAAACTGGAGTGCCTCCCTCGCCAGGGTCAGCGCCGCGCAGGGCGCGAGTTCGTCGTCGAACTCATTGCTCGCATAATAGCGGGCACCCAGAGACGGCGTGAGCGTCCAGTTCCGCCCGGCGTCGAAATCGTACCGCGCGCCCGCATAAGGGGCGGTGGTGAAAAAGCGGCCGTTATATCCCCACACGCGTTTTCCGGTGGAATCGAGGATGTTTCGGGTCTCGCCCCCCTCCGACCACGTGTCAAGCGCCCCGGTCAGCGTCAGCCGTTCGATCAGGATGTCATACGCCGAGCGGAACCCGTAGTTGTGCCAATCGGTGTTCGAGTAGCCGGCCGGGGACTTCAAGTTGCCGTCCGTCAAGTGATCCTTGTGCCATTTGATCTCGCCGTCCTCGAAGTAGACGAGGGAGTATCCTTTCAGCGTCTCACGGTCGCTGTCGAGGCGGACGATGTGAGTGGCCGTGTCCGTGTTGAACTGGTCACGCCGCGGGGTCACGCCCCCTTTCGGCCCCGGGTCACGGACCCAGTTGTCGGTGTGCTGGAAAATGTAGGAAAGGTGGTCGTCCGGCGAAAGCTCCCAGCCGGCCCTCGCGAACTGGCTCTGCAGCTCTGCCTCGCCATGCTCCCGCGCGCCCTCCGAATATTTGTAGGAGGCTCCCGCATAGTAATCGAACAGGTCAACCTTGCCGCCCACGGAGGCGGAGCTGATCAACGTGTTGTAACGCCCATACGCCACGTCTATTTCGCCCTCGTGCCCCTGCTCATACCGCCGTTTCGTATCGATGTTCACCGCGCCGAACGTCCCGGGGTAATTCTGCGGCTGAGGATTTTTGGCGACCGTGATCGTCTCGGCAAAGTCGATCGGCACGATGTCCATCAAGGGGTGCGACCACACGCCCGACTCGCGGGGAACCCCGTCGGTGTAGATCTTGATTTCGCTGCCGGGTCGGGCCGTGCCCGAACCGCGGACATAGACCGAGCCGCCCTGAGCGCCGCCATACGCGCCGACCGGGCTGTAACGGGAAATGGAAACCCCAGGTACCTGGCGCAAGGCGGTCGGCAGATCCGTCGCACTCAAGCGCTCGATTTGCGCCCGCCCGATCACCACGCTGTTTGCCCCGTCCTTTGTCACGCGCTCATAGTCGGCGATCGGCGACGCCGTCACCACGATCCTCGTGTCGGCGACCCTGTTGCTTGACGCGCCCCCTGCTCCCACATCCCCATTGTCAGCCGTTTGCGCTCCTGTCCCGATGACGACAAGACAAAGCGCCGTGTAGAGTGTCATATACCGGTTCAGTCTGCTCATGCCTGTTACTCCCTTTCCGCCTTTGATGAGGTGAACTTTTTCGATAAAAGTAACACCAAAGCCCCCCCGGTGTCAACGGGTTCGACAGGATCAAAGGATAATACCTGACGGTAATTTTACTCCCCTGCGTATCGTCAAACCGATTGAAGGCGCGATTCGGTTTCGGCTTTTGTGCTAAAGAATGGACCAAGAATGAGACTCTGTCACTAGACGGAAACCTGACGAGACATTATACTTAGGCATATAAATCAAAACCGCGATTTGAGGAGTGAAACCCGGGGGGAACCCGGGATTGGGCACATGATTCGGAGACAAAAAATGAAGATAGGCCTACCCCATACAGTTCTCGCGTTAGCACTGGCGGCGCCCGTGCCGCTTTGCGCGGGATTCGTTTTCGAAGAGGACTTTTCGGTAACAGACAGCATGGGGCGTCCTTACGGGATCGAGGTGGACAAGACCTCGCATTACTCGCACGGGCACGGCTGGGTCATTGACGGACGGTACGCGATTCTTCTGCACGGCAACCGTCACCGGCTTGCGGTTCCGGCGCTTTCAGATTTCCGGCTTGAAGCCAAATGGGATCTGGAAACGGTGATTGACCCGAAGTACACCGTTGTGGGTTTTAAAGTGCTCTACCGGCTTGACCGTTTCTCCGGCGCGTGCCGTTCGGTCGAGTTGGTCCGCGACAGGGGCGGGCGGCTTTCACTGTCGGCGGAT
>JALHET010000160.1 GCA_022839525.1 Lentisphaerota bacterium | reverse complement strand
ACTGTCTGCGAACACTCTCTGCCTGTTTCACGGCCACGGGCCCGCGGCCTTCGTCCTTTCGGCTGCTCCCCCGTCCCGACCCCAACGGCGCCGTCACCAACCCGCAGGACGGGGATGTGACTGTGAATCGAAAATACGCCGATTGTCCGGCGCTGTCAACCGCTGTTTCGAAAAAGCTTCTGCGGCTTGAACCTGTGGATTGAACCCGGCGCTAGAACGCGGCTCCAATTTTTTTGGCGATCACCTGTTCGGCATAGGCGATGCCCGCGCCGGTCAGAGCGCCGTTTCTGACCAGCGGGACATTGGTGCCGGACGTCTGGAAGGCGGTGAACAGATCCACTGTCTCGACCCCGTGCGCGTCCGCCACCCGTATCACTGCCTCGGCATAGGCCCGCGCCTCGGCGGCATGCACACACGGCGCGTCCCCCGCCACACACCCGCACCCGGGCAGCACATCGAAAGCGGGAGGCACCACCAGCAACACCCGGGGATTCCCACAGGCCGGCCCATTCAAAAGACCCGTCATCGCCGACAGCCGCCGCTCGAAATCCGCCGTGCCCCCTTCCCGGCTGATTCCCAACAGCGAGGGCGCGTACACGACCACCCCCGCGGGCAACACATCCCTCACCGCCGCGAACGGCAACAGCAGCGACATCCCCGAAGCCGCCTCGCTTTGCTCAATGGCCCGCACGTCCACCACGCGTAACGTTCTAACGTTCTGAAGTTCTGAAGTTCTGAGTTGATCGGCGCCGTGTTCACTTTCCTCCACTTTAGAACTCCCGCATTTTAGAACTTTAGAACTTCCCAGAAAACCGTCCAGAAGCGCCACGCCGTTCGTCCCCGACGGCCGTGCGGCAGGCACAACCGGCTCGCCCCGCGACGCCTTGGACGCCACCAGCACCACAAACTCGCCGCCCGCCTTGAGCGTCTCGCCCGACACCGTGTCCGGCAACACGCCGTACGGCTCGCGCAGGAAACGCACCGCGCCCCGGTCCAGTTCCACGCCGTAATGCCGCAGCGACCACGTCACCCGCGCCACAGCCCCCGCCTCCATCTCGCACAGGTACACCCGCGCCCATCCCCTGTCCGTCTCCACCGCATGAGTCAGGTTGCTGCAGCCCCCCGCCGCCCACTCCACCCCGGTAGTGAGTTCATACGCCAGCCCGTCCGCCGCCGAAGTGCGCAGGCGGATGATCGGGTGTACCCGGTCGTCCGCGTAGCACACCGCCGGCACGCCGGTGACCCGCGTCGTCACCCCGTACTGATTCCACACCGGCCCGTCATAGGCCAAAAGGGTCTCGTACTCCGCCTTCTCCCCTGTCGAGGCCTGAACCCGCAGCCGCAGAGGCGCCGGCAGCGTAGAGGCCGCCAGCGTGACAGCCAGGGATTTCCCCTCCCCCACCACCCGGTTTCCCACCTGCCATACCGCCACATGATTGGTTCCCCAGCAGGAGGTGCCGTCCTCAAAAACAAACGGCACAAAAAGGTCGTCCTTCCCCTCGAACCGGTAAGCCTTGCCGCTTTTCGCAGTCGCGTATGGGTGCAGCCGCTGATCCCGCCATTCCCAACGTCCCTCGCGCAAGTCGCCGCCCGTCACCATCGCCACGTTGGTGGCGACACCCGCCTCGCCCGCCCGCTTCCACGCCAGCCCCGTGTCAATCTCCTGGCGGCAGACGGTCCGCACCTGCACCTGCCGCAGCCCCGCCTTGAGCGGAACCCCCTCGCCCGACGTCCACTTGTCGAACGCCCGCCCGGCCGGATGCTCCAACACCGGCCGCCCGTCCACGATCAGCCACGCCGGGGCAATCCCGGCCAGCCCGAAAATATAGGATCCGTCCTCCGGAACCCGTAGCCACGTCTGCAGATCCACCAGATGGTTCTTGCGCGTCCAGTCGCCCCGGAACCAACCCTTGAACGTCGCCCCCAGTTTGCCGAAGCCTTCGACCGTGAACCACTCCGCCTTGCCGTCGCAACGCGTCTCCAGCGTCTTCACGTCCGCCAGCGTCGCCGGGAAATCCATGCCCGCCGTCCGGCGCGCGCAGCCGCGCAGCGGCAAGGGATCGGGCGACGCCGACGACGACGGCACGATGGGCTTGTCGCCCGGCACGGGGTAAATTCTGAGCATCTGCTTGAGCCGCGCGCCGCGCGCATCCACCAGCGCCGTCACATGGCTCGGGTCAACCCAGACCACCCGCGCTATAACCTCGTTGGTCGAGGCGAACGCCCGCACGGCCTCCACAGGCTTCCCCGCCACCATCCCCGGCACCCGCACCAGAAAGAAACCGTCCTGCTCCTTCTCCACCACCAGACGGCACGGCGCCTCCGCGACATTCCAGGGCGGGCGGGGCCGCGGCGCCGGGGCCGCTTGAGTGAAGGCGGCCGACGCGGCGGACAGGCAGACCCACACAAACCGCGTGAAGAACGGCCGGGACAGAGCCCGGCTCTCCATAGAGAAGGAAGACACGGCCTTGCCCGGGATGGAGGGACGGCCTCCGTGCCGTCCTCCTATCCAGTCTGCCAACATGGCAAAGGCCGTCCCGCCCCCCCTGCGCTGCACGCAACGCAGGGACACCCCTGTTCCAGACGCCCTGCTGTATACTTCAGTATCCATGCGTTTCAGCCCAACCCTTCAAATCCGTTATGCCCCGCGCGCTTTCCGGTCAAAATCCCGCGCTTCCCACTTGCTCCGTTCACCCCGCCTTTGGCATGATATCTGCGATTGAAATAGGGAATGACCGGAGTGAACACACTATTGGTTTCTATCGCAACCCGCGCGGGGGCGCCTGTTTTCCGTGTTGATCCTCCGCAGACATCATGCCAAACGCGCAGGGGGTTCACGCTCATCGAGCTGCTGGTGGTCATCAGCATCATCGGCATTCTCAGTTCCGCGCTGGTCGTCTCCGTAAAGTCGGGCTACAAGCAGGCCCGCCAGGCCAACTGCAAATCCAACCTGCGCCAGTTCGGCGTGGCCCTCACCATCTACCGCGGCGAGCACGACAACCGCACCCCGGATTGGATCTCCAACCTCTACCCCGAGTATGTCGATGACCGCGCCATGTACGTCTGCCGGGCCGACAAAAACGGCGGGCGGGATCGGGCCAGACCTACTGACTTCACGGAAGCCATCGATGACTCGGGCAGCAAACTCGACGCCTCTCAGTATTACGACAACCAGAAAAACACCAGTGATGCCTTGCGTAACGACGCGATAGAATGCTGCAGTTACTTTTATGAATTTTCAGCGGCATCTGTGCCGTCTGGGTGGAAGGCCGCCAACGCAATCCAACGTGATACCATGCGCGATTATAAAATGGATCAAATGACATACGGTGATGAAAACAACCGCGACAAAAACAATAACATCATGCCCTATAGCGCGTCCCGTATCCCGATCATCCGCTGTTACCACCATTGGCGCGATAACCGTCTTTACGGGGTTGCATATGCCGACCGTGCCAGCCGTAAAGCCACCAAGCAATACATCACCATCAACGTGGCCTACGCTGGCAACGTTTTCGTCGGCCCGCCCTGGTGGGAGGGCACGATCCATCCCGGAGAAACGCGCGACTGACCCACTTCCCGTTTTTTGCTCAATTGACAACCTAACGCGAGATAAAACAATGAGACTATCATCGATCCTGTTTCAACCGAGCGGCACCTCGAAAAACGAAGCCCGGAACGGCCGCCGGCCCTTTGCCGCGCGGTCTTCGTTCCTTGTTCTTTTCGCGCTTCTCGCGGGTTGCACCAGCCCGCAACTCCCCTGGTACGGGCAAGAGCCGGCCGAAAAGGAGCCGGAAGTCGCCGAAGCCGAGCGTCTGTTCGAGCAGGGCTACCTGCGCTCTTTCATCATGGCCAGCGTGACGCCCTCGACCAACGAGGCGGTTAACGCCGGCCTACAGGATCTCCAGAACCGCACCGCCCGCCGCCTCTCGCCCGAGGTGCTGGAAGCCGAACGCCTCTTCGAGACGGGAAAACGGCAGGAGGCGCTGGCCGCCTGCAACGCGCTGGCCGCGAAAAGACCTGACGCCGTGGGCCTCGCCCAGTTGCGCACCCGCATGACGCGCGACCTCGCGCCCGCAGTGGCCGCCGCCGAGGAACTCTTCGCGGCCGGCAAGACGCAGGAGGCGATCAGTGCCTGCATCGACATCACGCGCAAAGACCCCGAGGCGGTCGGGCTCGCCGACTTGCAGCGCCGCATCAACCTGCGCCTGGCCGAGGAGCGGCTCGCGGCCGCCAATAAATTGGCCGAAGCCACCGTCGACCTCGGCTCGGCCGACGCCCTCGGTTTCGCGTCCATGCCGCAGCGCTACCGCCAGAAGCAGCATGTCATGGGGGAAACCAACGCGGTCGTCACCCCGCTCACCGAGATGCAGAAGGCGTTGCGGCAACCTGTGAGCCTGACCCTCGAAAACGCCGACGTCAACGCCATCATCGCGGAGATCAAAAAATCCACCAACATCAACTACATCGCCGACAGCGAGATCGTCAGCACCAAAAAAATCACGGCTCGCTTTGAAAACACGCCGCTGATCGAGATGCTGGAGTACTTCGACAAGAACCTCGACATCAGTTTTTCCGTCTACAGCAACCTGATCTGGATCACTCAAAAAGAACCGCCCGCTGTTGGCGTGCCGCCCATGAAGACCCGCGTCTACCGGCTGCGCAAAGGATTGGTCGGCTCTGAACTCGGCAAGACCGCCCAGGGCGCTTCGCTCTTCAAAGGCCCCGAAGAGCGCGGCAGATCCAGTAGCCAGCAGCAACAAGAGCAGAAGCCTGGCGCCGAAGGCAAGGTCGGTCTGCTCGAAGCCATTGAGCGCTTCGTGCCGCAGCCCGAGGGCGCGGACTTTATGTTTGACGACAAGGTACATGCGCTGGTCGTCAAAAACACACTGGACAACCTAGCCTTGGTGGAAGAGCTGATCGCGGCGATGGATCTGCGCCCGCTGCAGGTGCTGATCGAGGCGCGATTCGTCACCACGACCGTCACCGACCTGCGTGAACTCGGTATCGAATGGCTGATCGACAACCGCGGCGACTCGCGATTTGAGCCGGGGTCGCTCGGAGATACCGATCCTTGGCGTCGTGGGTCCACCAGAGTCACGCCAGTCCGCACGGATGTCCTGACCGGAGTTTTCACCGGTGTTGAGGATACCGGCGGTGGCGGCGCCAGCCTCGCCTACCAATTCCTGCTGGGGGACACCGCGCTCAAGGCGGTCCTGAACGCGCTCGAAAAAACCGGCGACAGCCGCACTGTCGTGGTGCCGCGCGTGACCACGCTCAACAACCGCGAAGCGCGTTTCCGCGTAGGCGAAGACATCTCCTATTTTGAAGA
>JALHET010000159.1:699-6046 GCA_022839525.1 Lentisphaerota bacterium | reverse complement strand
TGATGCGCCCGTCGTGGGGTTTGCGGTGCTCGGCGATGTCCATGTTTGCCATGATCTTCACGGCGGAGCTGACCGCGTTACGCAGTTTGTCCACGCCTTTCGGCAGCGGAATCTCTTGCAGGATGCCGTCGATGCGGTAACGCAGGCGCAGGGTATTCTCGAAGGGCTCGAGGTGGATGTCGGTGCAGTCCATGCGGATCGCTTCGGCGATGATGAGGTTGATGAAGCGCACCATGCCGGTCTCTTGGGTGCGGACGTTAATGTCCTCGTTCTCCTCAGGCTGCGGCATGGCTTCGGCTTCGGCGATCAACTGGTCGATGGTCTCGGCGCCGAGCCCGTAGAAATGGGTGAGCGACATGGCGACGTCGCTTTCGGGGCAGAGGATGAAATCGATGCCCGCATCGAGCACCATCCGCAGGCCGTCCACTGTGGTCAGGTTCGGCACCCGGCTGACGGCGAGCAGGAGGACGCCGTTCTGGAACGTGAGGGGGACGATGCGGTGACGCAGGGCGACTTTCGCGCTGACCTTGTCGATGGCCGCCTGCTCGATTTTGAAATCGCCGATCGTGTGGAAGGGGATGCCGCTGGCCTCGGAGAAGGCCTTGAGGAGATCCGTCTCGTTGACGATGCCCTCTTGGATCAGCAGGCGGTCAATGCCTTGCAGGGTTAATGCGGCGCGGCCTTGGATCTCGCCCAGTTTGCCGGAAGTGAGGAGCCCCGCGTCGACGAGGCGTTGGGTGACCTCGACAATCAGGTCGTCGGTATAATATCGGATGGAACGGTCAGGGTTCATAGGGACAAGGGACTGGGGTTGAAGGTATCAGGTTTCAGGTATCAGGTTTCAGGTATCAGGTGTCAGGTGACAGGTGACAGGTTTCAGGTTACTGGGCGGCTTTCTTTTGAGGGGCGGCCTTTTTCTGGAGGCCTTTCTTTTGCGCGGGCTTCGGCTTTTTGGCATCGGCCTTGCCTCCTGCAGCGGGCCCCGGTTTACCGGCGGCGGGTTTGGCGGGCACTACCTTTTTCGGCGGGTTTTTTGCGGGTTCGGGGGGGAGCTCGACGGAGCCGCCGATTTCCAGTTTACGGGTTGTCCCGTCCGGGAAGCGGATCTCAGCCTCGCGCACGTTGGCGCTCAGGATGTCCACGCCGTGAATCTGTTTGCCCGCATCATAGAAGACGGTGGTGTTTTCGGCGGAGTCGTAGAAAAGGGCGGCCTGTTTGCCGTCCGGGCGTTGGAAGAAACCCATGAAAGAGAGCTTGGGGATGACCATGGGTCTGCCGTTCGGGCCGACGAGTCCGCTAGGCACAGAGGCTTTTTTCCGCAAGTTGGCGAAGGGATCCTCTTTCTTTGCGCCCGCCGCGTTGGCGCCTCCCGCGCCTTCCGCGATACCGGCGGCCGCGGCTTGGGCGGCCTTGAGGGCTTTGAGGAAAGCGGCCCGCTCGGTCTCGTTGGTGAAGATGGCCTCGATGGTGGGGCGGAAAGGATCGACAGGAATCGTAAGGGTTTCGGCGGTTAACTGGTTGGTGACGAAGTCGAGGATCCCAATGTCCCAGGCAGGGACGGGCTCGGGCGGTTTGCCGTCGCCGCCGTCTTTGACCGGTGTGGGCGGGTGCGTGTATTGCCAGGCGCAAAAGCCGGCGACCCCCGCAAAAAAGAGTATGGCCACGAGGCAGAACGCCGTGGCGTTAAGGCGCATGATCCATTTCCAGAGGTTGTCCATAAAAATCCTTTAGCTACCAGTTGTTTCTCACACGAAGGCACGAAGGCCACGAAGGAGAATGGGGTGCCATGAAAATCTTTGTGTCCTTTGTGCCTTTGTGTGAGGTTAAAATCGGGTTGCGGGTGCCGCCCGCGTCATTCAAACAGGAGCGCGGAGAGGATGGCCTTTACGCGCAGCTTGGAGTCGAACGTGGGTCCCGACTCGATACGCAGGTTTCTGAACACGAAAACCTGACCCTCCTCAAAAACGGACTGGAAAAAGGTGAACAGGTGCTCGAAGTCCACGTCGCACTCGATGCGCACCGGGTATTCCTCGAACGTCCGGCGCCCTTTGTTGTCTTTGTGCTCGACCGGCGCGAGCGGGTAGATCTCCACCAGCCGCTGGATTTGCCGGTCGAGCGTGAGGTCCGCGAGCTTTTCAACAGCCTTGAGTTGCAACATGCGCACCCGGATGACATCGCCGCTGGCGACGGTTTCGTCGAGGCCGAGCTCGGTGGGCATGAGCCGGATTTTCAGCTCGTCGGATTTGGCCTGCAGGCGCTGGCGGATCTCGTAGAGCTGCACCTTGTAATCGATGCGGTTGACTTCGGCATGGCGCAGCTCGCCCTGATTCGGGAAGGTGGCGAGGCGTTCCGCGATACGGAACCACTCGTTGGAGAGCGCGGCCAGGTTGGCGGACTCGTGGTTGGCGATCACCTGCATATTCATCAGCGAGAGGTTGGCATAGCGGCTGTGCTCGAGCTGCTCGCGCACCATGCGGTTGTTTTCGGCCAGCTCGCGCTGGGGGAGCACAACGAGGCGCACGGTGAGAAAGGCGCTGAAGAGGACGAAAAGCAGGATGAAGACGACCTGCATGCGTTCGGTCGATAATAGCCGGAAGACCGGTTGGACATGAAGATTGGAGAAGGACATAGGGTTTTGGGAGAGAGGTTTCAGGTTTCAGGTTTCAGGTTTCAGGTTTCAGGTGACAGGTGACAGGTTTCAGGTGACAGGTCTCGTGGGCGGTTGAACTTCGAGCCTTTCAAAGGTGAGTTCTTGAGATGAGTGATAAACGCGGCGATCAGTTTACTAATGCTCACGGAAAGTGAGAACAGAGAATCAAAAGTTTGCCGGTCGATGTAAGAGGCATCCAATGCGACATAGAGATGCGAACGGACTTCTCCGGACGAACCTTTGGCGATGGAGAGATGCTGGATAAACTCATTTGTGCCATCACGCTCGAAACCCTCGGCTATATTGGCCATGATCGAGACTGAAGCCCTGCGGATCTGGTCGCGGAGACCAAAATCATGGGCAAAAGCAGGTGTTTTGGCAATGGCGTAGACCACCTTTGTCAATTCACGGGCCAACTGCCACGCTTCAATCTCTTCAAAGTTCTTAATCATCGCACAACTCGGTTCTCACCTGATACCAGAAACCAGGAACCAGAACCCATTTTTCATAGTCGCTTCACTTCGATCTCGATCACGAAACGGCGGAAGTTGGGGACTTTTTCCGTTTCCAATTCGGGGATGCCGGTGGGGGCAAAGACCTGGTCGTCGCTGCGGAGGTCCACGCGTGCGATCTCCGGGGAGGTTTTGAGCCGCTCGATCATTTCCCGGACGCTTTTGAGGCTGACGGTGGGCGTGTAGCCCTCCACGATGAAAACCGACGCGAGCGGGTCGGGAAGGTCTTTCTTCTGGGTGGCTGCGGAACCTGCCGCCGCAGTGGCGGCAGGCTTCCCCGTTGCGGGCGGAGCCTGCCGGAGCGTGCGGAAAAGGGAAAAGGGGTTTCGGGCGGCCGTCTGCGGCGTAGGTTTTTTGGTTTCGTTTTCCTGCTCTTTCGGGGTGTAGAGATTCTCGTCGCAGAAAAGGGTGATCCAGTCGTTGGGGTCGACCGTGGAGGCCACCAGCGAGAGCACTTCTCGGGCGAGTGGGCCGTTTAGCAGGAGGTTTGTAAGCGGCATCGAATTGGTCAAGGTGTGCGCGCCGAGCAGCTTGAGATCCTGAATGCGTTTGTCGATCTGCTCGCGTCGACGGAGCAGGTCGCGCACCTCGTCGAGCTGGGCGTTGTCGCGCCGCAGGAGCACGACGCCGGTGGCGGAGTAGAGGGCCATGGCACCGAGCAGAAAGACGGCCGCGGCGATCCACCACGGTTTCTTCGCGCGGAAGACCACCTCGTCTTTCAGGTCTCCGGGCAGGAGCGAGAGGTATGTGGTGCCGACGTGGAGGGCGGTGAGCGCGAGACCGAAGGCCAAGTCGTAGACGCCCGCATACGGCTGGTAAGCGCTGTCGATACCCGGCAGTTCCGAGACGTGTTGCACCTGCATGAACAGCTTGGCGGCGAGATACTCCTTGAGTCCCTTGAGTTGGGCGCCGCCGCCGGTGATGATGATGCGCGCGACGGTGAATTTCCGGTCTTGGAACGTGCTGCGGTAAACGCCCATGCAGGCGTTGAACTGCGAGACCCAGCGGTCGGCCGCGAGGCGCAGCGGCTCGTAGCAGGCATCGCTCTCGCGCAGTCCGCAATCGACATGTTTGCGCACTTCGGCCTGCACGGCCGGCAGGCCGGTGGACTGGGCCACCGCATCCGTGAAGAGCTTGCCGCCCGCCGCAAGGGAACGCGCGAAGAGCAGCCCGCCGCTGATGCCGACCGCGACCTCGGTCTGCGTGTGGCCGATGCTCACGTAACAGTACGGCTCTTCGTGCGCGCCGGCGAACGCCTCCAGCGCGTTGAACAGCGCGACCGGCGCGGCGATCAGGTCGGACGGGCGCAGGTGGTTGCGGCGGGTCGCCTGGATGACCTCCTGGATCGAGGCGGGGCGCGCCATCGACATGATGTAACGCCGGACGCCGGCTTCGAAGGGGGTCTCGAACGCGAAGACGTCATGCGCCATCTCATCGCCGGCCATCTCGTTGAACTGGGCGATGTCGATGGCGGCGACCTGTTCGGGCGTGCGCGGGTCGTTGTGCATGATGCGCCCGCTCTGGAAAACGGCCTGGGATCCCGGCAGGGCAATGGCGCAGAAGTGTTTGGCGATGCCGAGCTTGTCGGCCCACGCGCTGATGAGTTTGTGGGGTTCCTCCTCGTCCAGCGGCAGGGCGAAGGTTTCCGCGCGCATTACGGCCGGACGGCCGCCGCGCAGCCCCACCCAGACGGCCCGCACGGAACGGGAGCCGATATCGAAGGCTAACATCTGTTTGGTTCGGGACATGGTTTCTGGTTCCGGGTTCCGGGTTTCGGGTTTCTGGTTTCTGGTTCCGGGTTTCGGGTTGAGCGTTGAACGTTGAGCGTTGAGCGTTGAAAGTTCTTTGGGGTCAGTTGGCTTTCAGGATGTCGGGGACTTGCGCGCCGTCCGGCACGGCGAGACCGTAACGCTCGAAATCGTTGATCGGGATCAGCTCCTCGCCGACGTCGCTGATGAGCGTGGCGGTCACGAAAATGAGGATGTTCTTGGCCGTTTCGGTCTTTTCCTCTGTCTTGAAGAGCCAGCCAATAAACGGAATTTTAGAGAGCCATGGGGTTCCTGAAGTGGTCTCGGTCTTACTGGAGTCGACGAGCCCGCCGAGCACGACGGTCTCGCCGCTGCGCACGACCGCCTCGGTTTCGATGTACTGGCGCGCGATGATCGGCAGTTTGATTTTGGGCTCC
>JALHET010000159.1:0-634 GCA_022839525.1 Lentisphaerota bacterium | reverse complement strand
GGTTTTGTCGAGCGAGCTGATTTCGGGCCGCAGCACAAGGTTGATGGAGGAGAGGTCCGCGCCCACGCTGGGGGTGACGATCAGCGAGTAACCCAGTTCCACGGTCATGGGCGTGTCGTAATCGTACGTCACGTTGTCGCGTGACTCGCTGCTGCCGTAGGTCGAGCCGCTGGTCATGATGTCGGTTTCGACCTCCTCGAAGTAAGTGATGTCCTGGCCCACGCGGAACCGGGCTTCGCGGTTGTTCAGGGTGGTGACGCGCGGCACGACTATTGTACGGCTCTTTCCTGACTCTTCTAGCGCATGCAATGTGGCTTGCAAAGCTCTATCACCCAATAGAAACTGATGTACGATATTGGCTCCGTCTGCACCGACGGAACCACGGCCCGTATTTATGATGTCTTTTTTTGTAGTCAACCTTCTTTGCTCAGATATGATCGACTCGAAATCCAAAGTTCTTCGTGCAACTGCGGCTGCTGTTGGCGCCAACAATGGCACTGCCGCATCTCCTTCAAATTTAGTTGCGGCATCCACTGCTCCGCCTTGTATGCTTTGCAACAACGGAATGACTTCTGCACCAGGAGTCGTGAAGGTCTCTGGCTTCTGATAGAGCCAGTCAACTCCCAATTCACGA
>JALHET010000654.1 GCA_022839525.1 Lentisphaerota bacterium | reverse complement strand
GGGGCAAGCGTCTGCTTGCCCGGCGGCGCATGCGCCGCCCACTTGCGCGTTTGGGCGTTTAACCTGAAAGGAGCAGTTGGGCGTGCGGATTTTGAGCAAAGCCCCGTAAATATTGGCTTCCGTTGAGATCCGCGCCGCACCTGTTTGGTGCAGAACGCAACTTCTGATTGTAACCACGGAACACACCGAACACACGGAAAGGCATGGCTCTGTTTCTGTGTGTTCCGGGTGTTCCGTGGTTAAACAATCGATCCCGATAGCGATCCCGATCCCGATTTGGATGTGAAGGTTCAACTGCTCTTTTTAGGTTTAAATTTTCGGCTCGTGGGGACACTCGCCCTCCAGTGCCGTGGTCTGGGCTCGCGGAGCGCCGGGAGGGGCAGACATCTGCTTGTCCTCGGACGGGCAGACGCTCGTCCCCGGCGGCGCGGAGCGGTCCCCGCGGTCCCCGCAGGATCGCGCCGCCACTGTCAAAGGCCTGTTACTTTGCAGTTTTCTGGGCTTCAGGCTGCCGTGCAGCGTTGCGCGGCTTCCGGCTGGCGGTGCGTTTTTTCGCGCTGGTGGTGTCGGTGCCCATATTCAGCGTCGTTTCGATTTTGGCCTTGGCGAACAGCTCCTCTTGCAGCGCCTCGCGCCGTTTCAGGGTCTCCTCGTCAAGGATATTTTTTTTCATCTCATCGCGTGTGAGGGGCGGCAGCGGCTCCTTCTTTTCCAGCATGATGTGGGCGAAGTTGATCGAGACCACCGGCGCTGAGCCCTTCTCGCCCTCTTTTTTAAAGCCGTGGTTCAGCTTGTTCAGCTTCAAGATATGGTAGGAGTAGGGCGTCTCCACCACTTCGCTCAGTGCGCCCGGAGCGAGGTTGGTGAGTGCGTTGACCATCGCCGGCTGCAGGTCGGCGACTGCGCGCGAACCGACTTCGCCGTGGTCGTAGCTACTGTCGCAGTCGGACTCGGTGAAGGCCGCGTCGGCAAAGGTGAGCGTGCCGTCGAGGATTTGTTTGCGTAACGCTTCCAGTTTGGGGCGCATCTTTGCATTCGCCTCGGCCATCTCGCGGTTTTTCTGCTGGCGCTTCTCCAGAGCGGCGTCGATATCGGACTCGGTTACCTTGATCGCGGCGCGGATGACATCTTTTTCGAGATGGGCCAGCAACAGCGAGTTTGTGAGATCATAGAAGTAGAAGGAGCCCGGTG
>JALHET010000158.1 GCA_022839525.1 Lentisphaerota bacterium | reverse complement strand
ATGCGGATTTTATCCATGACCTCTTTGTCCTTGGCGGCGACCTCCTCGGGCGTGAGGACAATGCCTTGGCGGCGTGCTTCTTGCGCCAGCAGGGTTTTCAGGATGTGATGGCGGCCGAGCGTGTAAACTCGGCGCATCAGCAGACTGTCGTGCGCCTCTTCGAACTCCTGCGGCGTAACACCGCGGGGGATGCGCACCTCCGAGACCAGCAACTCAGCATGGGCACGTACCGCCCCCCAAGAAATCGGCTCGCCGTTGACTGTTATGAGAGGCTGCTCGGGCTTGAGATCCGGCAGCGGCGAGGGGGCTTTCTCGCGCTCCGGGATAGGAGCGTAGCGTTTGCCGTCCGGGCCGACGCGCCATTCGGCGGGATTGAGCGCGCTGCGTGGAGGCGGCATGATGCGGGGGCCGAGCGCGGGCGTCTGCGCGGCGTCAGCGCCTCCGGCAGGGGTTGGCGTTTGTGCGGCAATTGGCACTTGAACCGTAGTGGCGAGAGCGAACAGCAACGTGAAATACAAAACAGAGAAACGGTTCAACATAAGCATGACAGTCCTTTCGTCGATTTACGCCCGTTGCCCGTAGAGCTGGGTATGGAATCAAGAGTGAAAGAAGAACGCGCAACGCTGAACGGCCCAGGCTGAAGTCGGCGGCAAGTATACAGGAAACGAGTCCGAGAATTCAAGGGGTTTAGGCGCGGCTGTCGATTAGATCGCTTGACAGCCACGAAACAACCTGCAAAACTATTTTACCATGTGAGGTCTCATTGGCGGCCTGTCCGATTGAGACGTGAAAGAGAGAAGGGGTTCGTATGTTCAGAAGGCTAATCGTTTTGGTTCCGGTGTTGGCACTGGCGGTTTCGGTGTTTGCTTATCCATCGGTAGATACCAATCCGAACAACGTCCAGCCGAACCGCTGGACGAGCCAATTGGGCGCGGCGCGTGCGCGGGCCGGCCAACTCGGACTGCCGATGCTGGTCATGTGCATCGACACGGTGACGTGCGGCAACTGTGGGAACTGGGATTCATGGGTGTTGAAGAATGCGGCCTGGCCTGCCTTTCTTGCACAATACCCCATGATGCTGGTGATGCTGGATCGCAGCTCCCTTTCCAGTACGAGTTGGAACACGCTGACCCAGCCCTATCGCGGTGCCGGCGGGTCGCTGACCTTCCCGACCGCGGCCGTGCATGCGCCCTCGGGTCAAAAGCTGGGACAGTTTAATTACGGGATGGGCAATGGGTATTTCCGGACACCGGGCTTCATGAACAAAATCCTGAGTTACACGCTGCCCTATTACGGCCCCGGCACAATCGGCCTGAGTCCGACCGCGCAAAGCGTGGCGGAGGACGCCGGCGAGGTGACGGTGACGGTCACGCGCACCGACGGCAGCGCCGGGGCGCAGAGCTTCTCGTACGCGACCGTGGATGACACGGCCAAGGCGGGCACAGACTACACTGCCACAAGCGGTACGCTGACGTGGGGCGACAAAGACACGTCCGCCAAGAGCTTCACCGTGCCGCTCATCAACAACGGCCGCTGGACCGCGCCGACGCAGCGCGTTTTCACGGTGACCATAGCGCGGGTTGCAGGCGATGCCGAACTGGGGACTGCGGAGCAGACCGTGACGATCTACGAGGCCGAGCCGTACCTGCCCGGCACGATCGGTTTCAGCGCCGATTTCGCTCAAGTGCCTGAAGGCTCTGTTTACACCGGAACGGTCAGCCGTACCGGCGGTGCGGTGGGGGCGGCGGGCGTGACGGTCACGGCACCGGAGGGCTATACCGTGACGCCGAGGCTGTTGGAATGGGGTGACGGTGACTCTGCGGATAAGCTTTTCACGGTGTCCGGCATCGACACGACCCCGCAATACGATGCGCGCACTTTCACGCTGGAACTGGCGCTGGATTCCGGCCAAGTGGCACTGGGCACGGATGCGCAGACGGTACAGGTGCTGGATCAGCTTGTCAGCGCGACCTTTGAGACGTATGTCGCGGGCCGTCCGGTTTACGAGCATCTGGCGCAGGCCGGCGGGCTCTGGTTTTACAATGACGCCATTGACGCCTTGCGCACCGAGCCGCTGAATAACAGCGAGCGAGCCGTTCTGGTATGGACAGCACCGGCTGCCGGGCGGCTGGCTTTCACCTGGGGACAGACGGGGACAGGCACATTGCTGGTCGAGGTCGTAGATGTGGACGGGAGCCTCACGCTTACCGAGAGCGAAACGAACAACACGGTCGCCGTGTACGCGGGAGACGAGGTGCGTTGGACCGCTACCGGCCATTCCGATGAGTACGTGGCGTACGTGACGGATCTTGGATGGGAACCTCTGGTGGCGCCGACCGCCGCAGCGGGACTCGCGCCGACAGATGGGAGATTGCTACAGATTGATGACGTGCGTGCCGATGTAAGCTTGGTTGATTTGGCCTGGCAGGCCGGTGCCGAAAATCCGGCTGATGCCGTGCAGTGCCTTTTTGCCGGGGCGGCGGCCGATGCGCTGGTCGAGGTGGTGCCTGCCGGAGGCGTGGTTGTGAGCGGACTGAATGCGGTTGACGAGGGGATCGTTGATCTGACTGAAGCGCAAGGATGGGTGTATTGGCGGGTTGACACGCAAGTGACCGCTGATTTGGGGACTGTTTCGGTTCAAGGCCCGGCTTGGCGTTTTGCGGTGGTGGACGTGCCGATGTTTCAGGCCGGAACGCCAGGGGAAGGACAGGTCTGGACGACCTACCTAAAGGCGGGAGTCAGTCTGCCTTTAGCGGCGGATAGCACCACGCCGGTCACCTATACGGCGACCGGGTTGCCCGCAGGTATGATGATCGATCAGCGGACTGGCACGATCAGCGGAACCCCCAAGAGAAGCGGGGTATACGCGGTGACCGTGCGGGCCACCAATCAGGCGAGCTCTAAGGATTTGCGCTTTGTGATCAGTGTGCAGCCATTGCCCGATTTCGTGCGCGGGGTAAAAATGCAGGGGTTGCTGCTGGAGCCGACGGAAACGCCAAGCACGGAGCAGGCGTATGAGGGTGTCGTGGTCGGAACGGTAACTTTCCAGGCCAGTTCGTCTGGCAAGTTGCGTGCCCGAACAGAAGTCGGCGGCAAGCGACAGTCCCTGACCGGCACATGGGTCGTGGATGGGCTGGATGCGAACCGTTTAACGGGCGTTCTGGACAACCGCGCGGGCGATACCATGGAGCTGGTGCTTACCGCCGACGGCATCCTAAGGGGCGTGTACAACAACGGGATGCTGGTGCTGGCGCGTGCGTTTGATCCAGCGGACGCGCCCGTGTACCAAGGCTTCTACACGGTCGCGCTACCGACGCATGTGCTGGCGACCGCATCGGCGGCCATCGACAACCGGCCCGAGGGCTACGGTTATCTGACGCTCACGGTGCGGAGGAACGGCCAGGTCAAGTATGCTGGGCAACTCGCCGACGGGCAGCGGCTGAACGGGACATCCGCGCTGATGGCTTTCAGTGGTGCTGAGATGCGGGCGATGGGGTATGACGTGGTCGGCAACGGCTCGTTCGCTGTGTTCCCGCTCTACAAGACGCTCTATGGTCGCCGCGGCCATGCCGCAGCCATGGTCTGGATTGAGCCGCACGAACAGATGAACGTGGCGGACAATCTTGTGTGGATCGAAAACACGCGATGGCATTATCCCGGCAAGAGCACGTCGATGAAGAACGACGGTTTCCTGGCCGTTTTCGAATGGGATCCCAAGCCGGTCGCCCCCGTTTTCGGCCAAGCGCATATCTGCGGTGCCTTTTTCGCTAAGCAGCAGGATTTCACAGCCCCGTATGACGGCGCCCAGTTCCATGTTGCCGACCAAGCGCTTCCAGTGACCGTGACAAAGAAAGCGTTGTCGCTCGAGCGCAGAAACGATCTCTCGGCCACGCTTAAGACCTCGAGCTCGAGCGGGTTGCTCTCGGGTTCGTTCAAGCAAGAGACGCCGGGGGCGAGGCGTGCGTCAACATTGAAGTTTAAGGGCATCCTCGTGAACCTGCAGGGGCTCGGCTTGGGGTTCGGCGCATATCAGGAGCCGGATCCGGAGACTGGGGCATACCGCTTAAATCGTTCGAAAGCCGTCTCAATCGACTGATGCAGCAGTTCACTGGATCGCTCGACTTTCAAGATAATTATGAAGACATTGACAACATGGCGCCGGAGCGGCATAGTTCTGCTTGCGGCAGTAGCTTTGGTGGGCATTCTTGTTTTTGTTGTGTATAAACGCAAGGCGTCCGACGCTGGTGAGCAGGTGACGACATCCGCGTCCGTGCCAACAGAGAAAGCCGGAGGGCAATTGAAGCCGGACAAAACGTCGTCTGCAAAAGAGGTGGCGGGCAGGGCAATGGCTACAGATGCGGTTGCCAACGCGCACGGAGAAGGTTCTCCGGCAGCAGGTAGTGAGCGTACACTGGAAGACAGAGAGCAAGACGCTGTATTGCAGAAGCTTGACGACGCATTGGACGACGACAACGTCGAAAAGATTTTGCAAGAGGCACGAAAGCTCAAGCAGCATCCCGATGCTGAGGTGCGTAGCCGTGTGGCTTTTGCGCTTTCGTGGATCGGTCTCAGCGGGCTGAGCGAGTTGACCACCATGCTGGCCGACCCCGACCCCGAGGTGGCGATGGAGGTGCTTGATCATTGGCGGACTTCACTTTCCGAAGTCGAAAGCGACACGGACAAGGCGTTGATGCTGAGCACGGCAGCTAAAATGTTCGGGGAGGACATCAGCGGCGATGTTCTGTCGGACATCGTGATGGAATGCTCAATGCTCGATAATGAGGCTGCCCTGCCTCAACTTGCCGTGATCCTGCAAACCGTCACCAAGCCGGAACAGAAAACCGAGGTAATTGACGCGATCCATATGTGCATGAACGAACTCGAAGAGGAGCCCTCCGAAAACGAGGCGGAGTTGCTTCAGCAGATACAGAAGGAACTGGCTATTCTTGCGGCGCAGCGGATGGCGGATGAGGCGGATCAGGCTCTTCTTGATCAACAACAAAAAGACGCCGCCGCGGCGTCCGCTGGGAGTCCGCCTGCTGCGCGGCCCCCTGTTCGCCCGCGAGGTCTGCCGGGCCTACAATGACTTCCGTGTCTTCGTACTGTGGGTAGTGAAAGACAATTTTTCGCGGCACACCGCTTTTAAGCATCTCAGCGGTGATCTCGGGCTTCACTGTGATCATCGCATTCACGAAGGCACGGCGGCTGCCGGAAGTTGAAGTACGTATCTGGATGCCGTCCGGCAACGGATCCCACGTGAGCTTTTCGTGCGTCATCGCTTCGCGGCGGGCTTTGATGACCAGACGGAACATTTGCGCTTCCTTCTTTTTCATGTCGAGCCCTATATAGCTCGGGGTTACATAGAGAGCTT
>JALHET010000157.1 GCA_022839525.1 Lentisphaerota bacterium | reverse complement strand
CAGGCCTGCGAGCCCCAGCCCCGTGGCGTTGCGCGGCAGGTAACGCCACACCGCGTAAGCGACGGCGGCGAACGAGGCCAGCAGCGCAAGCAGCAGCAGGGAGCTGGGGACAGCGTGTTCAAAAATCCATTCGGCGGTCGTCATGTCGTCACCACCTTACCGGAAAGATCAACGGTCATTTTTTCGGTTGCGCCAGTCTGGGTCCGCAGGACGCGGTTGGCGAACCACCACTCGGCCAGCGCCAGAAACAGCACGACCCAAAGGAAAGTTTCGGCCAGCGAACGCCCGTTCCGGTGTTCGCCGATGAGACGGGTCAGCTCTTCGGGGTCTCTAGCGGCCAGAAACTTCTTGAATCCGGTCCACTCGGACAATTCTTCCATTGTGGCCGGGGTGAGGCGTGATTCAAGGCGGTCGGTGTTGACGGCCAGTACCGGTTCAGGTTGGGCGGCGCCGGCTTTTGCCCGCGTGTAGATGCCGGGTTCCGGGAGTTCCTCGATCACGAACGTCCGGTTGCCGTTGTCCTTGACGGGCAAGGGTGCGCCGGACGGCATCGCGATCGCGTCATCTTCGCGGTAGTTGGGGATGGCCTCGTTCACCGGGATATTGGAACCCATCGCGAGGTGGGGCGGCTGCACGGAGGCTCCCGCGCCTTGGCGGATGAGCTGGTGGACGACCGGCAGGAAGAACGCGGTGAGCGGGAAAGTGCTCCACTCGCGGTTGGCGCTGACCGCGAACATGAAGACGCGCCCGCGCCCGACCGCGCGGCCGGTCATGAACGGAACGCCGTCGCCTGCGGTGACGAGGACGGCACTGTTTTCCTGAAGATCCCCGAACGCCATGAGCCGTTTGAGCGCGACCATCGGGATCGAGCCGGGCGGCAGCGGGAGATTGAAGTTGACGATCTGGTCTTTCTGGTTCGGGAGGCGTCTGAGCGGGCGGGCTGCCTGTTCGACAGGGACATCCTCGGTTCCTTTGGGCTGGGCAGGAAGAATCTTCATTTCGGCGTAGGCAGCGAGGTCGGCGCGGTCGCCGGGGAAAACGATGACCACCCCACCGGTCTTGGCATATTCCTCGATACGCATCACCGCTTGCCCGGTGAGCGGGAAAACGTCGCACAGGAAGACGGCCTGATAGTCGCGCAGGTCGGTTGAGTCGAGCTCCGCCACATCGATCTGCTTGACGCTGTCATCAGCCGCGCCGGGCGCGAGCGCGGCTTTGAGGTAACGCGTCGCCTCCTGTGAACCGGCGATAAGGACGGGGAGCTGTTTCCGGACACGGAGCAGGAAAAGGAATTCGTCATCGATGGGCAAGGCGTCCTGCGGCGTGGTGACTTTTGCGATGTGGATGCCGGGCTCGAGTCCCGCAACGGCGAATTCGAGTGAGGAATCGGCGTTGGCCTCAGTCGTGACGGCGCGCCGGGCGCGCTCCTGGCCATCGACCTCAACCGCCACCGTGACTTGCTTGGCCGTGCCGGTGCGGCCGACGCGCACATTGAGCCGTGCGCTTTGGCCCGCAAGCAGGAGGGACGGGGAGACGTTGAGGGTGGAGGGGCAGGCATTGTCGGGCTGCTGCGCGCCAGCCAAGAGTGTGAAGAACGAAACCTTGTCGCGTTGTTCGCGCGAGATCAGGGCTTTGTTGTTGTCCGCCTGTTCCTCTTTCTTGGCGGCATCCCTGAAACCTTCCCACGGCAGCGCTTGGCCATCGGTCAAGATGTAGACTTCGCGCTCGCGCCGCCCCTCCTGCTGCTCGAGCGCCTTCAAGGCCAGCGCGACGGTCTCGTCCAGCTTGGAGGTGCCGGAGAGACACGAGAGTGCGCGGATCGCTTGGATGACCGTCGCGTGTTCGGTGGTCGGCTTTTCGATGACAGGGACAGGGATGTCCCCGGCGACATAGACGCAGACACGGTCGCCGGAGAGGAGGCCTTCGATGACACTCACGGCGGCGTCTTTGCAGGTGTCCCATACCTTGCCCCGGTCCAGCTCATAGGTCATGCTGTAAGAGGCGTCGATGACGATGGCGACGTCGCGGCGTGTGCGGATGAGCCACGAGCTGCCTGTGGCCATACGCAAGACCGGCAGGGCGAAGGCGAGCGCGAGCATGAGCAGCAGGAGCGTACGGAGCAGCCAGAGCAGGAAATTCTCGAAACGCACGCGGCTGGAAGAACGCTTCTGTGCGGCTTTAAGGAAACGCAGGGTCGGAAAGGGGGTGACCACGGTTTTGCGGCGCTGGAACATGTGCAGCATCAGCGGGATCGCGGCTGCGGTCAGTGCCCACAAGAACATTGGATTTGCGAAAACAAGCATGGGGAGTTAGGTTAAGAGGGAAACGTTATGGGTTACACGTTACGGGTTGGGGGACGGGTTAGCGGGACAGGCGTTTACGCTCCTCGAGGTAGGCGCGGACAAACGTGTCCATGGATTCGTCGGTTTTCACGAGACGGTAATCCACCTTCATCTCCGAGCACGCCTTGCGGTAGTTCCCGATGAAGGTGCCTATCAGGTCCTTGTATTCCTTGGCCATCGTGCGCGGGTCGGCGATCATGCGCTCACCGGTTTCGAGGTCTTCGAACTCCGCGCCGCGCTTGAGGTCGAGGTTGAGTTCCACGGGGTCGAGCGTGTGGAAAACGATCACGTCGTGCAGGTTTTTCCGGAAGTGCGCGATGGCTTTGATGATCTCCGGCTGATCGTCCAGCAGGTCGGAGAGGATGATCACCATCGCGCGCCGGTTGATGGATTCGGCAACCTGGTGCATCACGTCGGCGCCGGCCGTGCCTTTGGCGGGTTTGTAGCCCTGAAGCACCTTAAGGGCGTTGTTGAGTTCGTTGAAGGAGTTTTTACAGGGGAGCGCGGCGTCCATTTTTTCGCCATAGATGTACATGCCGACCGCGTCGCGAGCTTTGAGCACCACATAGCCGAGCGCGGCCGCGAGGGTGCAGACGTAGTTGAATTTGGTTGGGTGCCTGCCCGAGGAGTAATTCATCGAGCCGCTGCGGTCCACCAGAAGGTAGACGCGCAGGTTCGTCTCGTCCTGATAGCGCCGGACATAATATTTGTCGGTGCGCCCCAGCACTTTCCAGTCTATGCGCTTGAGGTCGTCGCCGGGTATGTAGGCGCGGTGGTCGGCAAACTCCGTGCTGGCTCCTTTTTGGGCGCTGCGGTGACGCCCCGCGAGCGTGCCCTCAACCACGTAACGCGAGTTGAGGGTGAGGCGGTTCAGTTTTGCCATCTGTGCGGGGTTCAGGTATGCCCCGATTCCTTCTTCGCTCATCAGCGGCTCCTTGCGGGCGTCGCGACGACCCAAAAATCGCATTCGCTGTCGATCATCAGGGCGAACCTGTCGTCTGAGGCCAGCCTCAGGAACCGTATGCCGTTGATCAACCCGCTTTCTGTGGCCACACCGCGCTGGGTGCCGGACTCGGTAACCGTTTCGAACTCCGCGCTGACCGGGTTTGCGGTTTTCCGGGCGATGAACGTGGCGCTTTTCTTGCCCCCGTAGGCGGTGAAAGGCAGGGCGCCGAGCCGGGTGAGTTTGTTGCCGATGGTTTTGCTGTAAAGCGAGAAACGCTGGTTTCTGAGTTTGGTCAGCTTGGTGAACGCTTCGGTTTTATAGACCCAAGGGTCGCCGAAGCGGTCGGTTTTCGGCGGTGCCTTGTCTTGGGGAAGGTTCAGCAGGGGCGCGAGGCTCGACGGGAACTCAACGTTGTCCGTGTAATAGGCCTTGAGGGCTTTCTCGGTTTGCGCATGATCGATGCGGGTGAGCCAGCGGCGAGCCTGGATGTCGGCAAAACGCACAACCGGTTTGGGGGAGTTATCGCTGGTCAGCGCGCTTTCGAAAACACGGACGGCATCCGTCTGGTTGCCGTCTGCCAGCAGATGCCAGGCGGCAAGGGTTTTAACGGCGGGCAAATAATCGCCGAGCGTGGAAGCCTTGTCCATGACGGACTGGCAGGCTTCGATCACGGCCTTGTGGTCTTGCGGGTTTCGGGCATGTACCCCCCACGCCCTCAGGAATGCAACCTCTTGCGGTGTGGCGGCAAACAGGGAAAGGCAGGTGATGAGAAAGGTTGCAAGGATCGCGGCGCGTTTTTGACAAGCATCAGGCATGGGCGCAGGTCAAAGTTAAAAAGTTGAGTGTTGTTGGTTGGAAGTTAAAAGTTCACGGTTGCCGGTTACAGGCCTATGGAATTCCAAGCCGCAACCGTGTAACCAGAGACGTGTAACGAGTAACCCCCGCTCTCATCAGCGCGTACTGGAATACATCAGGATGTTGACGCCCAGTTTGAGCGCGTCGTCCTCCAGATAGCTGTTGCAGTATTTGTTGGGCGAGAGTTCCCACGCGCCCGCCATACCGATCGGGCTGTAGATGACCGCAGGGTTACCTTCGACTTCAAGTGTCAGGATCTGGGGCGCGATGGCCGGCGCGTTGTTGTGGGACTTGGCCAGTGCGGGGGTCACCTTCATGCTTGAAATGTCGTTGGGCAAGCGGAAGAGGGGATGGCCGGGACGCAGGCTGTTAAAGGCCACGCCCGGCATCACGCGCGCCATGTTTTCGCGGAAAGCGACGTCGAACGCCTTGCGCCCGCAACAGGCTTCGGCGATCAGCAGGCCTCCATGGTTGAGATAGTTGCGCAGGGCGGTAACCTCATCCGGCTTGAGCGTGAACGATTCGTGGCCGGTCATGTAAAGAACGGGCGCGTCGAACAGCTTCGGGTCGGTCAAGCGGAGTTCTTTGGCGGAGAACTTCACGGGCACGCCGGTCTTGATGTTGTATTGGGAAAGTAATACGGAGAGGCCGACGTGGCGGGTTTTCCAGTCGCCGTCGTACATGACCTGCACGATATTCATGGAGCCTGCAACCGACACCTGCTTGGCGTCTTCGAACTTGGTCTTCTTGACATTTTCCTGTGTCCAGTTGCGCATGGCGCTGGCGTAGCTGAGGATGTTCATGCCGAGCTGCTGAGCCGACTCCGGCGCATAGGCGATGATGTTCTCGTCTTCCAGCGGATCCCAGCCGACTTCCATGCCGAAACGCGAAACGATGGCCACGGTGCGGCAGTCGATCGTCACGCCGTCCAGCCAAGGGTCGTTGCCGCTGTAGAGCGCCCGCACGCCTGGACGGTAGTTGACCTTGTCGAGGCTGTAATAGGCATGGAAGATCGGGTGGTCCGCGCTGAGGCGGCGTACCGGCGCTTCCGGGAAAACCTCGTTGAGGACTTTGATGGCCGAATCATAGAAGGGCTTCGACCCCATGCCCGCGTTGAGGATGATCGTTCCGCCTCTTAGCAGATACTCGCGCAGCTTTTTCTTCTCGGCGTCGTTCAGGCTCCAGTGGTAATGTCCGCTCCGGTAGAGAATGGGGTTCTGGTCCGGGTC
>JALHET010000156.1:2156-7545 GCA_022839525.1 Lentisphaerota bacterium | reverse complement strand
CACGTTCGGCGGCGAGCGAGAGCGGGTCACCCGCCATGTCAAAGTACCCCATGGCGTAACCGTCCGGTTTCACGAGGTTCTCGCGGCTGTGGCTGTAGGTGAAGCGCCAGATGCCTGCCCAGTCCTGCAGGGCGCCTTGCGCGCCTGTGAGGATACCCCCCACGCCGCGGAAGCGTCCTGGGCCGGAGTAGTTATACTCGGTGATGGTAAAGGGTTTGTCCAGCAGGCGGGTGAAAACCACACGCTGTGTGCCCATCGCCTCGTTTTTGACCGGGTTGACATTCGCGCACCGGCTGGGCAGCGACCATGGGCGTTCGAGAAATTCCGGGTGATCGACATAAAAATGGTCGTCCACGTAATCGTAGAGTTCGTGGCGTGTCACTTGGTCCGAGGCGTGGTTCGTCCAGCCGTTCCGGTTGGTGATGAGGGCGCGGCATTTGATCTCTTCGCGCAGGAAGGCCGTCATGCGTGCGATCATGCGGTCTTCCATTCCTTTCAAGAAGAGGACAAAGGCGGTGGTGTGGCGGTCCCGGCCATGGATGCTGCCGGGCAGGGTGGGGGGGATGCCGGCGTAGGCTTGCGGCTCGTGGGTCTGTTTGACGGAAAGCCACGCGGCCCAGGCCTGCTGCCATTCGGGGATGCCCTGCATCTCTTTCATGTAATTGCCGAAGTTGCCTTCATTGATCATGGAAAGCCAGGCCAGTGCGGGGTCGTCGGCGTAACGGCGCCCCGTGTATGGGTTAACGTGCGCGAGCCACTGCCGCGTAAAGGTTTTAAGGTTCTCCCATGCGCCCTCATGCACCGGGATCAGCATTTTGTACTCATTCATCTTGATCAGGCCGTTGCGGTCAACACCGATGTTGCGCCACGGCACGGAACGTGAGACGTAGAGGTCGGTGGTGATGTAAATGCCGTTGGTGATGCAGGCGGCAACCAAGGCGTCAAGGCACGCCAGTTTCTGGGGGTTGATGGTCGTCCCGTCTGGGGAGCCCTCCACGAGGCCGCCGTCATGGTGGTGCAGGCGCAGGGCATTGTAACCGGTGCGTGCGAGGCGTTTCGCGAGGCGTCGGGCATCCGCGGGTTCGAGGAAATTGGCGGTAAAGCAGAGGTTGACGCCGTAGAAACGCTGCGGTATGCCCGGTTTGCGTTCGAACCCGAAATGCGGGCCTTTGGCGATCACCCTTCCGTATTTTCCAGCGGGCGCGTCGGTCAGTCCGAGGTGGGAGAAATCCAAAGCCGACCCTTCAAGGATTTCGGGCTCAACGCTGAGCGGTATCCATTCGGGACCCGCGTGCAGGGTCACGGGGGCATCGAAAACGAGGCTCTGGGGTTCTCGGGTGGAAAGGGTAAAGCGTACCGTGAAAGGTTCGCCGGCCTTGAAAATTCGGGTGTCGCCGCTATACCCGATGCGGATTGAGAACGAGGGTCCCCATTGACGGTCGTCCTGGATCATTACGGCGGTGGACTCATCGAATGTGAAACAGAGGTGTTGTTTGCGGTCGGGGGTTGTGACGGAGAGCGTCCGCGTGGTGGCCGACAGCACGGTGAGCCCTGCCTGTTCGTCGGGAAACGTCCCGGTCCGGTTGTCGCTGGCCCACGAGCCGCCCGCGAGAATTCCGCACGGCAGTGATGTCCCGACAAAAAGCGCGTTCAGTTGGACGTCGGCCTGCGGGGTGAAGGAATAATGGGCGCTAACCGCCCCTTCTGCTGTTCGCGTAAAACGGGCCGTACCCTGAACGCCCCGTGTGCCTTTGACGTCGAGGGTGAAAAAGACTGGGCCGTCATGGCCGGGCATCCGTTCACCCTTCGCGCGTTGCGCGTGCCAGTCGGGAGTAAAAAGTTGGGGTGACACGGAGCATTCCGGATCCGAGATTTCCAGCGTGGCGGCGGCGGTCACAAGGGTTTCGGCGGCGCGGCTCAGCGATCCGCACACGCAAAGGAGAGACAGGACAAGCGGAACGTTTTTCATCTGTTGGTATACATCAGAGGATCGGGGTGACGGAAGAGGCGTTTATGATGTGGCGACAGGAATGTTTTCGGACAAGATGTCCGCTTCTTCAGGAAGGGGGATGCCGATCTGGGGTACGGCACGAAGCAGAAGCCGGGTGTAAGGGTGCGTGGGGGTGTTGAGCACATCGTCGACTGAGCCAGTCTCCACAAATTTTCCGTGACGCATGACGGCGATGCGGTCGGCGAGGTGTTGCACCACGCTGATGTCATGGGTGATAAACAGGTAGGAGAGCCCGTGTTTGACCTTCAAATCCTGAAGCAAGTTGAGCACTTGGGCCCGTACGGAAAGGTCGAGGGCGCTGACGGCCTCGTCGCAAATCAGAAGCTGTGGGCCGAGCGCGAGGGCGCGTGCGATGCACAGGCGTTGACGTTGACCGCCTGAAAAGGCATAGGGATAACGGTCGAGTATGTCGCCGGGCATACCGACGTCGGAGAGCAGGCGGATGGCCGCCTCCCGGCATGTATCGCGGGTAACGAGGCCATGGACAAGCATCGCTTCGGTGAGAAGTTCGAGCACGGTGTGGCGCGGGTTGAGTGACGCGTGCGGGTCTTGGAAGACAACCTGAACCGCACGGCGGTAGGCCCGCAGGGCTTCGCCGCGCAGAGCGAAAACATTTTGCCCCTCGAGGGAGACAGTCCCTTCGCGCGGTTTTTCCAAACGCAGGATCGTACGGGCAAGCGTGGATTTGCCGCACCCGGATTCGCCGACGATGCCGAGCGTCTCCCCGCGGTACAGGGTCAGATCCACACCGTCCACCGCATGCACATGGCTGACGGTGCGCGCGAAGACGCCTTTCTTGACCGGGTACCACGTTTTAAGGTTGCGGATTTCGAGTAGGGGTGTGACAGGCTTCGGCATGAGGTTTTTATATCACAAAACGCGTCTGCCGGAACAGGGCAAACCGTATGCCCGTTAAAACAAGGCCGGTCGGCGAACCGGCCAAGCCGGACACGAATCAAACGTACGCCACGCATGCGCTCTTGCCAACGTCCACGGCTGTAGACGCTTGTGCAGCAAAACCGCCCAATACGGAAAGAACGGTGACCGCTCCGCCTACCCGTCTCAACTTTTTTCCGTGCATGACGGATGGTGTCGGCATAGC
Source organism: Lentisphaerota bacterium (assembly GCA_022839525.1). Next base: position 4,432 of record JALHET010000156.1, on the reverse strand, counting down.
CTTGACTCCTTTTCGCTACGCTTGTTCTTTAAAACGTTTTTTCCCTTTGCGCCAATGATACGCGCTCCACGCGAGATGAACAGCCGCATATCCCAGGATCGCGGAAATCACGGAAAAGAGTAGACACCCCGTCCATAGGAAAAGGCTCTCCCGCATGACTTTCCCCATCCGTCCTTCAAACTCAAAAATGGTGGTCATGAACTCGGTGAGTCCGGTGTGCGTGCACAAAAACCGCCCGACCCGGATCGCGACCAGATAGATCGGGATCGCCGTTACCGGATTCGTGACATAGACCGCGGCAACGGCAATGCATACGTTCACCCCAAGCAGAAGAGCGCCAACGACGGCTAACAGCATTTGAAAGGGGATCGTAGGTGTGAACGCGATAAACAAGCCAAGAGCCAGCCCTCCGGCAAGGGACTTCCGGTCGAAACTCCAGATGCGCGAGTGGAACAAGCGGTCGCCCATGAGCCGGTGCAAACGGCTGTTCCGCAGACCACGCTTCATGCTCAGCTGCTTTTTCCGCCAATATCGTTCCCATATAAAGATGGACATTCCCCGGCCCCCTTTCTTTAGACTGGCTCGGATTGCCTTTGCTTTGTTTTCGCGAGCCGTGCCGGGCGCGCGTAGAAGGGATAGGTTGCTGGATCGTCGCCGGGAAAAATGTAGCGCCAGCGGCGGTAGTTGAGACACCAGAGCGAGGGGTGCTTTCGGATGACGCGCTCAAAGGCGGCGGCCACCTGCTGGGTACGCGTGTGGTCGTCGACGCTCTGATCCGGCAGGAAAAACTCCCCGGGTTCAATACGGTAGCGGCCGTCCTTGAGCGGGCGCGACCACGCGAAGATGATCGGCAGCCCGAATTTGCGCGCCAGGGCCGCAGGTGCCAGTGAGAAGCCGACGGACCGGCCGAAGAACTTGACACGGGTGCCGCCTTCCCAGACATGCGTGTGCTGGTCGACCAGCAGGCCGATGCTGGTGCCGTGTTTGAGCGCGTTCATGAGCGGACGCAACGCGCCGTCTGCGGGCACGATCTGTTGGCCGATGGTGGTTCTCAGGCGCGTTAAACGGTCGGTCATTTCCGGCGAACCGATCATTTTTGCGACCGACATCATCGGGATGCCATTGGCCACGCATGCTTGCGAGAGGATCTCCCAGTTGCCGATGTGGGCGCTGACCGTTACCACCGGCAGATGGGCGCGAAGCGATTCGAGTACGACCGGCGCGAAACGCGCTTGATCTCTAACACGGGTAAGCGTGTCGCGCGACATCCAGAAAATATTGACCATCACGCGGGCCATATTCATGTAAGCGCGGCGGATGATCGCCCGCTCGCGCGCGGCTGTCATGCGCGGGCCGAACATCAGCCGGAGGTTAGCGCCGGCAATGGCTTTACCCCGACGGTCGAACAGGTAGCAGACACAGGCGATCCAACGGGAAAGGCGCAGCATTCCTTTAAGCGATAGCGGCGCAATGGTTTTCTGGCCTAACCAGATGAGAAACCATTCCGCCGGCCGACGCACTTTCCGGTAAAACATCTTATACGTTTTTTTGGACATCGTGATCAAAAGCCTAACATGCCGTTTTTTAAAAACGGAAAACCGCAAAGGAAACCCTCATTCCTTTGCGGCTTTTTGCCAGCACGCCATCATAAACGGGTGCCTGCTTATGGGGTCACACACGACTTCATCCCCGCGTGCGGCATTCGGGAAAACGGGGACTCTGATCAGACCCGCCGCCGTCAGAATGGATTTCCGCATCTGTTCTCTTTGCAAAACCGTAACGGCAGTACTATACGCCATCCGCTTTGCGGACACAACGTCATTCTTGTACGCTTACAATGATGTAAGGGAATCGGCTGAACACCTGAACGGCCGCGCCACCAGCCGTTTCTGGTCGGCGTGGTGCCGGACATCCAATCCTTCTTCGACGAAGATCGTGATTTCGGCGATGTTGGTGGCATGGTCGCTGATGCGTTCAAGATACCGCGCGATCAGTAACAGGTCGAGCGCGCGCGGCACGGTGGCGGAATCCCGTGTCATGAAGGCAGTCAGTTCTTCGGCGATCGCCGCATTCAGGTCGTCCTGCCGGTCATCGCGCAACAGCACCTCGCGGGCAAGGGCCACATCGCGGTTCACGAAAGACCGCAGGCTGTCGTGAACCATGCCGCGCGCAAGCACCGACATCTCGGGGATAATCTCAAAAGGCTTCAGGGGAGGGGCCTTCATCAAATGCTCGGCCTTCTGCACGATATTGATGGCCTCGTCCGCAAGCCGTTC
>JALHET010000156.1:0-2093 GCA_022839525.1 Lentisphaerota bacterium | reverse complement strand
TTCCAGCTCGGAGTTCGTCCTGACCGCGCCCATGATGAAGCGCAAGTCGCCTGCGGCCGGCTGATGCAGCGCGATCAGCGTCAGGCAGCTCTCGTCGATCTTGATATTCATCTGATTCACCAGCTCTTCGCGCTCATAGACCGGCGCCACCGCATGCGCGTCGCGCTCGACGACGGTTTTGACCGCATCGGCGATCATGACTTCCGCCAAGGCGCCCATCTTTATGAGACGGCTTTTCAGTTCCTGCAGCTGTTCATCGAAATGTCTTTCCATGGTGTCCGCCTTATCCGTACCTGCCACTGATGTAGTCTTGGGTCCGCTTGTCTTTGGGTGTGGTGAAGATTTGCGCCGTTTCCCCGAATTCTATCATTTCGCCCAACAGCATGTAACCCGAATAGTCGGAAATACGGGCGGCCTGCTGCATGTTGTGGGTTACGATTACAATGGTGTACTTCGTTTTGAGATCAAGCATCAGCTCCTCGATGTGGGCGGTGGCGATGGGGTCGAGTGCCGAGCAGGGCTCATCCATCAGGATCACTTCCGGCTCCACGGCGAGCAGGCGCGCCACGCACAGCCGTTGCTGCTGGTCCAAGGGCAGAGAAAGCGCCGAATCTTCCAATTTGTCCTTGAGCTGATCCCACAGCCACGCCGCCGTGAGGCTGCGTTTCACGATTTCTTCGACGCGGCGGCGGTTCGTCATGCCCGCAACCCGTAGCCCGAACGCCACGTTGTCATAAATCGAAAGCGGGAACGGGTTGGGCCTCTGGAAAACCATCCCCACCCGTTTGCGCAACGCGCACACATCGGTGTCCAACGCATAGATGTCCCGGCCATCGAAAAGGATAGAGCCGGTGACCCGTGTGCCGGGAATCAGGTCGTTCATCCGGTTGAGCGTCCTCAACAGCGTGGATTTACCGCACCCCGATGGTCCGATCAAGGCCGTGATGTGCCGTGTCCGGACATCCATGGACACGCGTTTCAGGGCGTGGAACTCGCCGTAGTACAACTCCAGATCCCGCACGCTGATGACGGTGTCTGCGCTCATCCGAACCTTCCCGTCACGTAGTCGTTTGTACGTTTGTCGGTCGGTACCGTAAAGATTTTCCCGGTCACACCGTGCTCGATCATTTCACCCATCAGGAAAAAGGCCGTGTCATCGGCCACGCGTGCGGCCTGTTTGGTGTTGTTGGTGACGAGAATGATGGTGTACTTCGCTTTCAGAATCGCCAGCGCGTTTTCGATCTTCGCCGTGGAAATCGGATCCAAGCCCGAGCAGGGCTCGTCGAGCAGGATCACCTCCAATTCCTCCATCGCCAGTACGCGTGCGAGACATAGCCGCTGCTGCTGTCCGCCGGAGAGCCTGAGACCGGACATCTTTAGCCGGTCTTTGACCTCGTCCCAAAGGAAAGCCGCCTTCAGGCTGCTCTCGACGATCTCATCCAACCGCGACCGTTTCCGGATGCCCGACAGCCTTGGCCCGTACACCACGTTCTCATAGACGCTCATCGGCAGCGCGATGGGTAGGGCAAACAACATCCCCACGCGCTTGCGGAGCCCGACCACATCGAACGACGGGTGATAAATATCCTGCCCGTCCAAAAGGACTTGCCCCTCCACATGCGTGTCCGGCACCAAATCGTTCAACCGGTTCAGCGCGCGCAGAAAGGTGGTCTTTCCCGAACCTGATGGGCCGATGACTCCAAGAATCCGATGGGCGGGAATGTCTAAGGAAATTTTCCGCAGGGCGTCTTCCTGTCCCTGAAAGACACTGAAACCCTTAACCGCGATTTTGATGTCGGGGAGCGCTGTCACGAGGACCTCTTTGCGATAACGCGGTGCATCATGCCGTAAGCCGCAAGGTTCACCAGCAGAATCGTAATGATCAGGACTGCGGCTGTCGCATAGGCATTTTCGGTGGAAATGCCCTCACGCGCTAAAATATAAAAATGGACGGACATCGTCCGCACCGAGTCGAAAACCGTCAGGGGCATCCTCAGCGAGGAGCCTGCCGTGAAAATGACTGCGGCGGTTTCGCCGATCGAGCGCCCGATGCCCAGCATGACGCCGGTGACAATGCCGGGCAAGGCGTTCGG
>JALHET010000653.1 GCA_022839525.1 Lentisphaerota bacterium | reverse complement strand
CACCTGATCGACTACCCCGAATTCATATCCCGGATAGATAAAGATGGAAGTATCCCGCTCTCCTGGTTCCAGGACGCGTTCTTCGCGGTTCCATGCCGACTCGAGGGTCCTGATGCTGGTTGTCCCGACGGCAAGCACCGGCCGCCCTTCCCTTTTTGCCTGCGTCACCGCGCGGGCGGTTTCCCTGCTGACCGAAAAGGATTCCGAATGCATTGTATGGTCTTCCAACCGCTCGGAGCGGACCGGCAGGAAGGTGCCGAGCCCGACGTGCAGCGTAACAGAGCGCCGCTCGATGCCGCGCTCGTCGAGGCTTGCAAGTATTTCGGGAGTAAAATGAAGGCCTGCTGTGGGAGCGGCGACAGAGCCGACGGTACGGGCGTACACAGTTTGATAGCGGTCCTGGTCGGCGGACGAGTCGTCCCGGCGGATGTACGGCGGAAGAGGAAGGTGGCCCTGAGTGTCGAGCCAGGAATCGTCCACGAGCCGGTCGAACCGCACATAGCGGAATTCGGTACCGTCCAGAAGGCCTGACGGATCGGCGATGATCTCGGCGCGGGTGCCGTCGGCAAAGGTGTAGGTGCGCCCGCTCTTGTGGCGCTAAGCAGAAACTCGGTGCGGTTTCCGCTTGAGTCTGCGGTCGCGTAGATGCGCGCCTTTCTCACGCGGGAATCGTTGAATACCATCAGCGTCCCCGGATCGATAAGCGACACAAGGTCTGCGAACTCGTGGTCGGCCCAAGCGCCGGTGTTGCGGTCGAGCTGCAGCAGGCGGTCACGTCCGCGTACGGCGCTCGGCTCCTGCGCGATCAGGTCTTCGGGAAGATCAAAATAAAAGTCTTTCGTTTGCATCGTCTTCGTTCCGTACGTTTTTGCGTTTGTCCATGCCCAGCAGCTCGTACGCCCGGTCGGTGACCATGCGGCCCCGGGGCGTGCGCTGCAAAAGTCCGGACTGGATCAGATAGGGTTCGTAATAATCTTCGAGAGTGTCCTGCGATTCCCCGACGGAAATTGCGAGGGTTTCGGCACCAACCGGGCCGCCTCCGAAATTCAAGATAATCGATGAAAGAATCTCACGATCGTAGCGTTCAAGCCCGAGCGAATCAATTTCCAGCTTTTCCATACCGACCGAGACGATTCCGCTTGTGATTGTGCCTTCACCAAGCACCTGGGCAAAATCCCTCATGCGGCGGAGCAGGCGGTTCGCCACGCGGGGCGTTCCCCGGGAGCAGCGCGCAAGCGCGAAGGCGGCGTCGCGGTTGATTCCCGCCCCGAGAATGCCGGCCGAGCGCATGATGATGGAGGCAAGTTCCTCGTGCGTGTAGAAGTTGAACCGCTGGACAATGCCGAAGCGGCTGATAAGGGGGCTTGAAACCATGCCCGCGCGGGTGGTGGCGCCGACAAGGGTGAACGGAGGAATCGGAATGCGCACGGTTCGCGCGCTTGGGCCCTGCCCGATAATCCAGTCGAGTTCGTAGTCCTCCATCGCGATGTAGAGCATTTCCTCGATTGCGGG
>JALHET010000155.1 GCA_022839525.1 Lentisphaerota bacterium | reverse complement strand
GGATCAATCCCGTACGAGAACGTGTCGCACTCGATGGACAGGCTCCCCGGAATTTTCGCCTCCCCGCGAGAGACGGGCGCCGCCGTCACACAAAAGAGCATGGCGAGCACCGCAATTTTTTGAAGGCGACAAACCTTTTCTTCAGCGTGAACCGTTCGCATGATTGATCTCCCCCCTTTGTTCTGTTATTATGCAGGCGTGCGGTGAAAGGAGTCAATCCCGAACGTAGTATCAATGGGAGGCTGTGAGGGGATTTCGCGTTCCACGTTCAAAGGGTCCCATCTGCCATGCGCGAGGCCGGGAACGGCGGGACGCCAATATCGTTGGCGGTATGCGGCGGCGTTTGGTACTATTGCCCGCGTTATACCCTTCCGTACGCGGCCGTGCGGTATGGGGTAAGCATCCCCCCCTTCTCTGCCATGCGTTTTCAACACATCATCTGGGACTGGAACGGCACCCTGCTCGACGACACCCAGGCGGGCGTCAATGCCGTCAACGCCATGCTGGGCGCCCGCCGCCTGCCCCCCCTTGACCTTGCCACTTACCGCGAGGTTTTCTGTTTCCCGGTCAAGTCTTTCTACCGTGCCGTGGGGTTCCGGCTGGAAGAAGAAAACTGGGACGCGATGGCGCGTGAGTTCCACGACCGTTTCCTGGCCGACACCACGCTGCGCCTTCACACGCATGCCGCGCGCACGCTCACCGCCATCCAGCAGGCCGGGATCGGGCAATCCGTCCTCTCGGCCTCCGAGCAGACGATCCTCGAATCCATGCTGACCGGCTATCATGTCACCCGCTTCTTCAACAACATCTGCGGGGTTGACAACCTTTACGGGCATTCGAAACTGGAACTCGGCCGCCTTCTTTTGAACCGTCTCGGCTTTCCCCAAGACGCCGTCCTGATGATCGGCGACTCGCTGCACGATCATGAAGTGGCCGCAGCCCTAGGCATACCCTGTCTCCTCATCGCCCAAGGCCACCAGTCTTACGCGCGTCTCGCAAACAGCGGAACCCCGGTTCTGCGCAGCCTCGCCGAAGTGCCGGCATGGATGAAGGTCTGACACCCTCCCACCGTAGGCTTCGCTGTATCCAGCACCATGAACCACCTCGCCCTTGCCACCGCATGACGCATGCAGGTTTAGCGTTCTTTTGTTTACCGGTTTCCTCCCGTTCAGGGAAGGCCGAAAACGCTTTCTCGCACCAACCGGATCAGGTATGATGAAAGAACTTTTGGGAGACTCTCATGCCTTATTTCACGGACAATTCGCTGTCAGTCGGGAACACCCCTCTCGTGCGGCTCAATACGGTGACAAAAGGGTTAGGGGCCACCGTGCTCGCCAAGGTGGAAGGCCGCAACCCCTCCTACTCGGTCAAGTGCCGCACAGCCGCCTCCATGGTCTGGGAGGCTGAGCGCGACGGGACACTCAGACCCGGCATGAGTCTCGTCGAGCCCACCAGCGGCAACACCGGTATCGCGCTCGCCATGGTGGGTGCCGCGCGCGGGTATCCCGTCACGCTGACGATGCCGGAGAACATGAGCCTCGAACGGCGCCGCGTCCTCTCCGCCCTCGGTGCCAACCTTGTCCTGACCCCCGCCGCATCCGGCATGAGGGGCGCCGTTCAGAAAGCGCAGGAGCTGCTCTCCGGAGCGGAACACCGGTTTTTCATGCCTAACCAGTTTTCCAACCCCGCCAACCCGCTCATCCACGAACGTACGACCGGCCCGGAAATCTGGTCGCAAACCGACGGCAAAGTCGCCGCCGTCGTCGCAGGGGTGGGCACGGGCGGAACAATCGCCGGAATCGGCCGTTACTTAAAAACCGTCGGCGCGGATGTGCAAGTGGTGGCCGTTGAACCCGCCGAAAGCCCGCTGCTTACGCAGCGCGCGTCCGGCAGACCGATCGAGCCATCCGCACACGGCATCCAGGGGATCGGAGCGAACTTCATCCCGCAGGTGGTCGATTTCTCCCTCATCTCCCGGATTATGCCGGTCGGCACGCAAGAGGCGCTTGACACAGCCCGTCGCCTGGCCCGCGAAGAGGGGCTCCTCTCCGGCATCTCGTGCGGCGCCGCCGTGGCCGCCGCGCTGCGCCTGGCCGCCGAAGACGCCTTTGCCGGCAAGCTGATTGTCGTGATCCTGCCGGACTCGGGGGAGCGGTACCTTTCCACCCCGCTGTTCGCTTAACGCCGCCGCACCCGGTACCCCGCCATGACGGTCTCCTTCAAAACCTTCGGCTGCCGCCTGAACCGGGCAGAGAGCGCACAGTTCGAGGCGGATTTCGCCGCGGCTGGCTTTCTGCGCGTCCCCTTCGACGCCCCCGCCGACATTGCCGTGCTTCACACATGCGCCGTGACTCAGGCCGCCGAGAACGAATGCCTGAAACTGATCCGGGCACTGCGGAGAAAGAAGCCGGACACGGTGCTGGTCCTGTCGGGATGTGCCGTCGAGGTTGTCAAACCCGGCACCCTGCGCGCACTGGGCGTGAACCTCATCGTGCCGCGAGGCCAGAAAAGCGAGCTGGTTTCAATCGTGCAGCGGCATCTGGGAGTCCCCCCCGGTTCCGGGCAGACCGTTCCCGCACGCTCCATCAAACGCGCCTTGCTGAAAATCCAAGACGGGTGCGATTTCTTCTGCGCGTACTGCATTGTGCCGCACACGCGCGGCCAACCGTATAGCCGTCCCTTTGACGCTTGCATCCGCGATGCGCAGGCGTTTATCGAGGCCGGCTTCGAGGAGATTGTGGTGACCGGGTGCAACATCGCGTGCTACAGGGACGGGCCGCACGATCTCGTCGGGCTCCTGTCCGCTTTGGCCTCCTTGCCGGGATTGGGGCGGTTGCGTCTCGGCTCCATCGAACCCGGCACCGTCGAGCGTGACGTCGCGGCACTGATGGCGGCGAATCCCGTCTTCTGCCCGTTTCTCCATTTGCCCATCCAGAGCGGGGACAACGCCGTACTCGCCCGCATGGGGCGCCGGTACAAAGCGGAAGAAATCGCGGAGACCTTGAGCGAAGCCCTGCGCCTGATGCCCCTCCTCGGCTTGGGGGCCGACATCATCACGGGCTTTCCGGGAGAGTCGGAGGAGGCGTTCGGAAACACACGCGCGCTGATCGACAGGTTCCCCTTCGGTAACCTGCACGTCTTCCCCTACAGCGAACGCCCCGGCACACCTGCGGCAACGTTCGCACCGGCCGTGCCCGAACCGGAACGCAAACGCCGGGCAACAGAGCTGATCCGGCTGAAGGGACGCAAACGCGCCGCGTTCGCGCAGGCCTTCGTCGGACGCCCTGTCCGCGTGCTGGTGGAAAAGCTCGACCCCGCCGGATATGCGCAAGGCTGGACCGGGGAATACCTCGACTGCCACATCAGCAACGTGCCCGCCACGCTGATTTCCAGACTGGTCACATGCGTGCCTTATCAGGCTGAGAACGGAACCCTGACCGCACGGCTGCCCTGAAAGGAATTCGCCCGCCAACCCTGCAATTGCACTTGACTTTACGACCTGTCCCGTTTACAAACGGCACATTCATTTTAAGGAGAATTACCCATGACAACACGCCGTTCCTTTTTTAGCCGGACAGGTTTGGGATTGGCTGCCGCCACCGCCGCCCCGGCACTTTTCACACGCCGCGCCCAGGCGCAACCGGCCGCAGCCGGCACAAACACCCCGGCCGACACCTTCCGCCTCGGTATCGCGGGCTACACGTTCTACAAGTTCAACCTCGACCAGACCCTCGAAATGCTCAAGAAGGTCGATGTCCACTATTTGTGCATCAAGGATTTCCATCTGCCGATGAAAAGCACGGATCAAGAGATCGCCGCGTTTCATGAGAAATGCAAGGGCTTCGGCGTCACCGGCTATGGCGTCGGCCCGATTTACGTGATGACCGAAGAGGCCGTCAGCGCAGCCTTCGCGTATGCCAAGCGGGTCGGCACCCGGACGCTGGTCGGCGTGCCCGCCATCAAAGAGGGAAAGCGGTATGTCGCCTCCCCCAAGATTTTGAAGTTCGTGAACGAGAAGGTCAAAGAGTACGACATCAACTTCGCGATCCACAACCACGGCCCCGACATGCCGGAAAACTTTCCAAGTGCGGAAAGCGGCATGGAGCTGATCAAAGACCTTGACCCGCGCGTCGGCCTCTGTCTGGACATCGGGCACCAGTTCCGCGACGGCAAAGACCCCGTCAAGGCTATTCTGGACTATGCCGACCGTATCTATGACATCCACATCAAGAATGTGACCGCGCCCTCCAAGAGCGGGAAAGGCATCGAAATGCCGCGCGGCATGATCGACATGACCGCCGTCGTGCGCGCGCTTCGTAAAGTCAAATACAGCGGCGTGTGCAGTCTGGAGTACGAAAAGGATATGACAGACCCGCTCACCGGCATTGCGGAGTCGATCGGTTACTTCCGGGGCATTATGGACGCCACGCGTTAACGCAGCCGGCGCGCGGATCTTCAACACCATTCGGAGCGGACATGAAACTTGTTCTCGGTTGCGACCATGGCGGCCTGGCCGTCAAAAACGCCCTTCTCTCCTTTCTTGAAACGCGTCCCGGTCAAGTGACGGATCTCGGCACCTTTACAGCCGATTCCACCGATTATCCGGACTACGCCATTCAGGCGGCCGAACAGATCGTGGAAAGCAAAGCGGATGCCGCGATTCTGGTTTGCACGACGGGTATCGGCATGGCCATCACGGCAAACCGTTTCGCCGGCGTCCGGGCTGCGCTGTGCAACTCCCCGGAGGTCGCCCAGAAGACCCGCGCACATAACGACTCGAACGTTCTGGTCCTTGCCGGGACAACCGCGCCCGGGGATGCCGTTGCCATCGCACGCGCCTTCCTCGAAACCCCTTTCTCCAACGAGCCCCGCCACCAGCGGCGCGTCTGCAAGGTCGAGCGTGCGAACCGGCTCGCCGAAGTCTCCCACCTCGCCAAAGCCGATCCGGAAGTGCATGCCGCCATTCTCGGCCAGATCAATCAGGAAGACAGCACCATCAACCTGATCGCCTCCGAAAACACCGTCACGCGCGCCGTGCGCGAAGCCTCCGGCTGCGTGTTGACCAACAAATACGCCGAAGGCTATCCGGGGAAGCGCTGGTACAGCGGGTGCATCCCCGCGGACACCGCCGAGACGCTCGCCATTGAGCGCGCCAAAAAGCTTTTCGGCGCGGAACATGCCAATGTCCAGCCGCACTGCGGAAGTTCGGCCAACATGGCGGTTTATTTCTCGGTGCTCAAACCCGGCGACACCATCCTGTCCATGAGCCTTGACCAAGGCGGTCACCTGTCGCACGGCAGCCCGGTCAATTTTTCCGGACAGCTCTTCAACATCGTTCCGTACTGCGTCTCGCCCGAAACCGAAGTGCTCGATTACGGCGCGATCGAAAAACTGGCGCTGGAGCACAAACCCAAA
>JALHET010000154.1 GCA_022839525.1 Lentisphaerota bacterium | reverse complement strand
TTCGTAAGGGTAAACGAGTCGGCCCTGCTGGCGTCGAGATGCAACAGGGGCGACGCCACCAAAAGAGGCGGGACATTCGTGTCGGCCAGCGCGGCGGGAACGGTCTTGACCGTCCGGAGCGTCCCGTTGCCGATGTACCAGGAACCGCCTGCGAACGAGGCGGGGTTCGTCACCGTCAGCGTGCCGCCGCCCGCGTTGATGAAACCGGACGCGCCACATCCCTTCAGCTCGGGCAAGGTGCTCTGGCCGTTCGGGAAATCGAAAAACAGGCCGCCTTTGAACCGGAGGAACGCCCCTTTGTCAAACCGGTTGGTGGCCTTGACAAGAAACGCGCCGTTATAGACCAACAGGTTCGACTCAACCGTGAGCCGCGACTGGAAATTGACCGGCGACGTCGCACCGCCCTTCAGCTCCGCGGGGGAGCCGCGAAGCAGAAACTCGCCGCCCTTGAACGTAACGACATTGTTCCATTGCGGCAGGCAGTCAAACTTGCCCAGCAGCCAGGGCGAATCCGCTTCGGCAAGGTTCACGCTAAACGCACAGCCGGGATCAAGGATGGTGGCCTTCGCGTTCTCACCGGTGGCGGGAACGCCGTTGGTCCACTGTGCCGCATCCGACCAGGCCACATTGTTACTGAGCGGCTTAAAGAAACCGTCCGCGGCCGGAACCGGAAAAGGCAGACCCATTATCGCGGCACAAAAACACAGGCAAACACGGTATTTCATGATGACCTCCATTTTTTAACCACCCCAGGCATTGCGGAAAGAACAGCACACTTTCCATTTATATATTACCCAGTGGCGGAATACGCCGCAACACCCAATTTCAGGTTTTCACCGTTCTCAAGGTTTCCTAAAGTCTGCCGTGACATCCAGCTTATAAATGGGAATAATGGTGATGGTTTGTGTTTTCCCCAGTGAACCCTGAGTTCGTCAAGTCATGGACCAAACGGTTTAGCCTATGAGCGCCCCCCCATACACCCTCGTGATCGAAGAAGGCTTGCGGAAAGGTTGCCGTTTCCCCGTCCCCCCCGCAGGCCTCACACTTGGGCGTTCCAGCAAATGCGACATCGCGATCCTTGACCTGCTGCTCTCGCGCAACCATTGCCGCATCCATGCCGCCAAACGGAATGACCTCGACCGGTTCGACACGGTGGTGTTGGAACGAGGAGGGCATCCGCATCGAGACCGCGCCCGGCATCAGCCAGACCATCCCGATGAAGGACGTGAAGAAACACAGCCCCCTGAGCGAAGAGGAGTGACGCGTGTTCCCCGTTGACACCATCCTGCCCGCTCTGGCCGCATCGCTGGCGGCAAACCGCACGGCGGTTCTCCAGGCTCCGCCCGGCTCCGGCAAGACCACGCGCGTCGCGCCTTACCTGATGGACGCGCCGTGGCTACGCGGGCGCAAGATCCTGTTACTCGAACCGCGCCGTCTGGCCGCCCGCGCCGCCGCCGGGTATATGGCCCGCCAGTTCAACGAGCCCGTGGGCCAGTCGATCGGCTACCACATCCGGCTGGACCGCAAAGCCGGCCCCCTCACCCGCGTTGAAATTCTCACCGAAGGCCTGCTCACCCAGCGCCTGCTCCACGACCCCGAACTCGTCGACACCGGCCTCGTCATCTTCGACGAGTTCCACGAGCGCAGCCTCGCCGCCGACACCGGCCTCGCGCTCGCCCTCGACTCCCGCCGCGCCTTGCGCCCGGACTTGCGCCTCCTCGTCATGTCCGCGACGATCCGCCCCGACCCCGTGGCCGCACACCTCGGCGACGCCGACATCCACACCGCCGGAGCCAGCCTCTTTCCCGTGGAAACGCGCCTGCTCGCACGCGGATCCTCCACCCCATTGCCGCAGCAGGCCGAGGCTGCCGTCCTGCGCGCGCTGCGCGAGGAGAGCGGCAGCATCCTCGTCTTCCTCCCCGGCGAAAGCGAGATCCGCCGCACGGCCGAACGCCTGCGTGACGCCCAGTTGCCCTCCGGCATCTCGGTCCACCCGCTCTATAGCGCGTTGCCGCGTGGGGAGCAGGACGCCGCCGTTGAACCGCCTGCCCCCGGCCGCCGCAAAGTCGTGCTGGCCACCTCCATCGCCGAGTCCTCCCTTACCATTGAGGGCATCCGCGTGGTCATCGACACCGGCTGGATGCGCGTGCCGCGCTTCTCGCCGCGCAACGGCATGTCGCGCCTCGAAACCCTCCGCATCACCCGCGACCGCGCCGACCAACGCCGCGGACGCGCGGGACGCCTCTGTCCCGGCGTCTGTTACCGGCTCTGGGACGACGTCACGGATCAGCAGCTCGCCCCCGAAGCCCTCCCCGAAATCTTCGACGCCGACCTCGCCGCCACCGTGCTTCAGTCCGCCGAATGGGGCACTTCCGCACGCGACGGCCTCCCTTGGTTCACACCGCCCCCGGACGCCGCCTGGCGGCAGGCCACAACCCTGCTTCAGGAACTCGGTGCCCTTTCACCTGCAGGCGCGGACGGCGGGGCGCCCGCCATCACCCCCCGCGGACGCGCCATGGTCAAGCTTCCCATCCACCCGCGTCTCGCCCACATGATTTTTGAGGCCGCGCGCGCAGGCTGCGCCCAACGCGCCTGCCTCCTCGCCGCCGCCTTGGCCGAAGCGGCTTCCGAACCCTCTCTCCGTTACGAGACCGACGCCCGGCGCCTGCTCGACCGGCTCGGGGTGGCCGCCCCCAACGGGTTCGCCTACCGCGTCAAAGAGCTCGCCCGCCGCTGGAGCCACGGTTATCCAGCGCGGGACGCGCAGATTCTCCCGGAAGGCGTCCTGCTCGCCTGGGCGTTTCCAGACCGGATCGCCCGCCGCCGCGACACCGCGGGCCGCTATCTCATGCGCAACGGGCGCGGCGCCGCCATCGACCCGTCCGACCCTCTGGCCCAAGCGGAATGGCTCGTCGCCGCCGAACTGCAGGACGACACCGCCGACGCCAAAATCCGCCTCGCCGCACCCATCACACGCGAGGAGGTCGAGGACGTTTTCGGCAACGACTTCGAAAGCCGCGCAATCACCACATGGGACAAGCGCGCCGAAGCGGTGCAGGCCGTCAACCGCATCTGCCTCGGCGGGATCGTGATCAAGGAGGGCGGGCAGGCGCGGCCAGATCCGGACAGCCTGCGCGCCGCGCTCTTCGAAGGCATCCGGCAGAAGGGCATCGGCCAGTTGCCGTGGACAAAACATTCACGCGCCCTCCAAGCCCGGGTCTGTTTTCTGCACAGAACCCTGCCGGGCCAGGCCTGGCCCGATTTCTCCGACGACGCGCTGGTCACCGGTCTCGACACCTGGCTCGGCCCTTACTGCGATGGGGTCACACGCTGGACCCATGTGCAGGCGCTGGATTTGACGTCCATCCTCTTGAACCGGCTCGACGCCTGCGGCTGTTCGCGCCGCCTGCTGGACGAACTCGCGCCCACGCACGTGGAAGTCCCCAGCGGCTCGCGCATCCAGGTTCAATACGATCAGGATGCGCCCTGCCTCGCCGTGCGCATCCAAGAAGTGTTCGGCATGACGCGGACCCCGAAAATCGCGGGCGGCCGTGTGCCCGTGGTGATGCGCCTGCTCTCCCCCGCACAGCGCCCCGTCCAGGTCACAAGCGATCTCGAAAGCTTCTGGTCGACCGGCTACGCCCTCGTCCGCAAAGACCTCCGTGGCCGCTACCCCAAGCACTACTGGCCCGAAGACCCCCGCGAGGCAATCCCCACGCACCGCATCCGCCCGCGCCCTTCCTGAGCCCTCCAATCACGCTCATCCTGTCCAAGAATCTCCTCCGCGTTCTCCGCGCCTCCGCGTGAGACAACTTCTCTTCACTTCAGCGGTCGGCGTTGGGTGTTCGACGTTCTGCGTTCTCTTCTCTCCCCCAACTTGATCACCCCCGTATTTTAGAACTTTAAAACTTCCTTCCCTGCCCATTGCCGGTTGCTGCCTGAGTTCGGCGCGAGTTCGGAAAATTGCCTCTTGCGTTGACCGATACCCCTGTAATAAAATCACGGTGATTTACTGAAAGAGGTGTTTCCTATGGGTAAGACCGCATTTACAGATTTTCTCGTTCCGACATCCAGCTTTTTAACTGGTGTTGGCAGCGTTCTTGCGGTGGGAGGCGACTACTTTTTGTACAATCGTTCGCGCAGCCCGTCTGAAGCGGATCGCCGTGCTCTGCGCAACGATGTGGCTGTTGTAGCCAGTGATTTCGCTGTTGTCATGGAGTCTACGCCCCCAGAAAAAATTGCTTCTTCCCCCAAGTGAAGGATTTGAGGCATGGGAGAACACCGACGAAACCAGACAACAGTCGGAATACCGCAACGAATGCAGCCCGACCGAGGCTCCAACGGGAACAGATCGCCCCTGATCGTTCACCAAGAATTAACGATGGGGCCGCTTCCGCCGCCTGAAACGCTTGCCAGATACAACGAGATCATACCGGATGGCGCCGACCGTTTACTTAAGTTGGTTGAACACCAGCAAGAGCATCGTATCCGGATCGAGGGCATCGTTGTTTCCAGTCAGCAGCGACAGTCGCAAACCGGTCAGGTGCTAGCTTTCGTCATCGCGTTTGTCGGTCTGCTTGTTTGTGCTTACATGGCTGTACACGGCGCTGAGGCTGTGGCCGGCATTCTGGCAACAACGCTGATCGGAAGTCTCGTTTACGCATTCATCAACGGTAGACAAGCCCAGCGGAAAGACCTTGCGAAGAAAGCGGCAACCGCACCTGAGTCCAAGCCCTAAGCTACGGAGTTCGGAAGGCCTGAGGTAAACACAAACAAAAAAGACAACAGGCAGAACGAGAGGACGAAACATCATGCGTCTAATGTGGCGATGGGTGCCGGCGGCACTGCTGCTGGCGGTTGGCGGAGCGATGACGGGTCGGGCGGAGGGGTTCACGATCCAGTCGTTCGACGGGACGGGGCGGCTGACGTACGCCACGCTCAACGACGGGACCAACTACAGCTACCGGGTGGAGTAGGCACCTTCGCCTTCCGGACCGTGGAGTGATTTCGCCAGTTCCTGGCTTGCTGCGTTTTTCCGGCTCAGCCGTGAGCGCTAAAGCAAGTCAAGGGAGGAGCCTGACGTGTGGCGGACGCGACTCACGCCAGCGTCCGTGACCTCCGCCCTCCGACGCCTCTTACGCTTTCTTTGTATAGAAAACGCGCTTGGCTTTTCCTTCGCCGCGCGGCAACGTGCCGGGCTTGAAGATGTCGCCCTTGGGGCTGAAGCCCAGCTTCTCTTTCAACTGCTTTTCGACCATGTAGCCGGTGACCCCCTCCTGCGCTTCGACGTTGATGCGCACATCGGTCACGCCGTGGTCGTCTTCCAGAATGATCTGGTATTCCTGCAGTACGCCGGGGATCTCCATCAACGCCTGCTCCACCTGCTTCGGGAAGAAGTTCACGCCTTTGACGATCA
>JALHET010000652.1 GCA_022839525.1 Lentisphaerota bacterium | reverse complement strand
GAGTGCGAAAGCGCCTGCAACTGCGATGGTTACCAGTACATCGATGCTGACAATCTTGAGCCGGAGCGACTGGTAGGCTTGAATCGCGACAGGCAGAAAGCACAGGACGGATGCGGCTGCGAGCGCGTATTCGGCGAGTGTTTCGTTTTTCAGGACGAATGCGCTGAAGAATCCCAGGGCGATGAGGGAGCCGCCGAGCACCATCAGGTGATTTTTACGTTTCAGGATGAATTGTTGCATGTTCGGCCTCCTTATCCGGCGCCGTTGGCGGCGCCGTTGGCGGCGCCGTTGGCGGTCTGGTGCGACGCGGTGTACGCGGCGTCGAGTTCCGCAAGCATGGTATACACTGCTTCGTAGGATTCGCAGACATCGGAGGGAACGGTGTACTTTCCGGTGAGGGTGCGCAGGCGTTCAAACTGTCCGCCAAGATCGGCTTTGTCGGCGCCCGCTTTATTTATTTCCGCGGCAAGCTCGTCGAATATGGCACGAACCTGGTGGAATTCCGGGTGGCTGCCGCCGTGCACTCGCGCTACTACCGGCACGGATTGGGACAGGGTAGCAAGATTTTTCTGAATCGCCTGAATAAAGGATGTGTCTGTCGACATGTGAAAGCCTCCTTGTAGGGCACCGCTTGGGTGATGCTCCGTACGTATAATATAGTCATTCGGGAGGCCGAATTGTGTTGCATGTGCAACAAACAGGAGAAATAAAGTGATATAGGGAACATTATTTCCCGAATATGGTTGCCTTGCCGGTGGTGCGCCCGCCGCGCCAATTACCCTGCAGCACGGTGAAGGAGACGTTCTGAGACGTGTTTCCTGAAAGGGAGACGCGCGTGAGGTCGTAGACGCCGCGTTGATAGTCGGCCGTGAGGCCGTCGTCTTCGTAGAAATCGAAGAAGCCGGACGCTCGACTGCAGAGAAGTCGAGGCCGGCGGTGCTGGAGACTTTTTCGATGAGGTTCGCTGCGTACACGGGGATGACGGCGCCGGCGCGGACATACATCGGGATGAGGTCGAGCGGGGCCCGGGCGATAAAGCTCGTACCGCCTGTGACGGGCTCTTTGGTGTGCCAGTCGTACCAGAGATCGTCGGGAAGGTAGACGATGCGTTCGGTTTTTCCCTGATGAACGACGGGGGCGACGAGGATGGAGGGGCCGAACATGAATTGGTCTGCAAGGTGGCGGGTATTGGGGTCGAAGGGAAAGTCGAAAATCAGGGGGCGAAGGACGGGCATGCCGTCGAGACTGGCGCGGCGCATTTCGCTATAGAGGTACGGAAGGAGGCGGTAGCGGAGGCGGATAGCGTCGCGGGCGATGCGTTCGGTTTCGGGACTGAAGGACCAGCATTCGTGGTCGATGGTGCCGGCGGCCGAATGGGCGCGGAAGAAGGGAGAGAAGCAGGCGGCCTGCATCCAGCAGCACCGCGCCCGCCAG
>JALHET010000651.1:946-1488 GCA_022839525.1 Lentisphaerota bacterium | reverse complement strand
GGTTTCCGTGGTCTGTCAATTTGAAGGGCAGATCGAAGGTCAGTGTCCAGATTTCCACCGAAGAGCGCTATCGGCAGTTTCCGGCGCGCGCCGTGGCTGCGGATGTGTGGGGCATGCTGATGCGCGTGGCTTCGCTGGAGGATACGCTGGCGGGTAAACTGGCCGCGTATGCTGATGAAAGTCGGCGGCTCAGTAAGCGGCAGAAGGATTGGCTGGATATCCTGCGCTTGGTCGAGAGCCATCCGGAACTTGTGGATAGGCTGCCGGACGGGATACGGGCGAAACTGAAGGAGGTTGGGCCATGTTAAAAAACGCTCAACGTTCAACGTTCAACGCTCAAGTAAGTGTGCAAAATTTGGAGTGCGGTGACAAGAGTCGCGCTGTGCGCGGGTCGCGGCACCGCTTTCCCTCCGCGCTGTGCGCGGAGACACACTTAGTCCTCGCACTTAGTCGTCTACACTTAGTCCCCACACTTAGTCGGTTGCGCCAGCGACGAAGTGTCTCGACGAAGTGTGTTGGACGAAGTGTGGGGACGAAGTGTG
>JALHET010000651.1:0-919 GCA_022839525.1 Lentisphaerota bacterium | reverse complement strand
CGTGTGGCCCGCCGCACCGCTTTCGCAAATACCTTGCCACCACACTCGATCTTCAAGAGCGGCGTCGCGCGGAATACCGCTTGCCGCCGCACTCCAAATTTTCTTGCCAGACTTGCGGTCACGCCGCTACACCGTAAAAATCTCTGCGTCTCCGCGTCTCTGCGTCATCAAGAAGTGCAATGCCATTTGTGGCCGGGTTAATAAACACGCGCTCAACGGGTTGGCGGTTGCCGTCTGTCTGTTGTTTATCTCCGCATGCCGTACGCCCGCGCCGGAGGCGGGGCGGTATCAGTGGTTTTTTGTGCCTAGGGACGCGAACAGAACAGATCGGATACTTGTGGCCGACACGGTTACAGGAGAGGTGGCCGAATGGGATGGGGTTTTCTGGTCGTTCTCCAATATGGCACCGCTTTCGACGCCCGATTGGGAGGCCATCCGTGCTGAACGCGAAAGCCTGGTCAAACAGCGCGCAGAGCAGGAAAAACAGGCTAAAGAAGCCCGCGAGAAACGTGTTGCTATTGCCAAGCAATACGCGCAGATGCCGCTTGAAAAACAGGTGGCTTGGGCAGAGATGATTAGCGTTGTAAAAGTCAGCATCGACAAGAGACTACACAGTTCTTCTGTGGTTAAAATTGAGCCTTTTGAATTCTTAAAGCGCGAGGGTGGCTTGGATCCGCTTTGCAGGCGGCAGTCCTACAAGGCCACCGATGAGGGGCTTGCTGTGCGGTTTAATGGGGTGGTGGACGGCGAATCTATCGTGTTCTGTCTGTCCCCCACCCCCATGCCCAATTATAGATGGATTTTCGCCGCGCCGTCGACAATCATTGACGACGTGAAAGCGGAGATCAGGCGGCAAGAGGAGAGGCAAAAAGGTGTGCATGAAGCAGTTTATTGAGAAGGCGGCGGTGTTGACCGAGGC
>JALHET010000153.1 GCA_022839525.1 Lentisphaerota bacterium | reverse complement strand
CATCCCGAACGATTGCGGTCGTGCAACCGCTTGATATACAAGGCAAGCGTCGGCCAGAGAGAGACGAAAGACAAGATGTATGAAATCGCATGTGCTCCATCGCTGTCTGTGCCGTACAAGAGGATGCAGTTCGGTATGCTTATGACAATGAAAATAGGCAGAAGGCCCTTTAACCAAAACTCGGAGCGCGTAATCCGCCCCTCGAAGGTGAAGAGGACTTCGGTGATTTTCTTTTCTCGTGTTGTCGTGGTCATGTGGTTTTCCTTTCGGTGGTGTTCTTGTGGTCTAACGACAATGATTACCGTACGGCGAGCCCGTTGCGGGCTCGCCGTACGGTAACCATCTGGTTGGCAGTCCTATTTTATCAGTCCACGATCACGCAGTTCCTTCAAAGGTGTAATCCTGAGATTGACCCTTTCACCGGTCTGCTCATTTCGCCAGTTCACGGGAACATCAGATCCGCCACTCTTGTCGTAGTGGATATGCTCGTCGCTGTGCTTGATTCCTTCAATGAACGTTCCATCCTTCGGAATGTCTCTCCGCCATGTATTGTCGCTCATTTCTTCCTCACCTCGTAGCTTACAACTGATTGAGCCGTTTCCGGCTATCGCCGCCTTTTGTGAAGATAGTAAGTCAGGACGACTGGCGACGCAACATCAAAATGGTTATATTTATCTGCCACTAACGGACTATCTTACGGAATGGAAGGATATGCGACGGGAGGGCGTGTATGAAACCATTGGACCAAGCTGTCCGGAATGCAGCCCAAGCCGCCCGCAGCGTGAGGCGTGACGGTTCATCCGTGGCGGTTGGATGAAGGGAAGAACGCTTAACGTTCAACGCTCGTTCACAACGAAGCGGTACACGTCCACGTACGCGAGGGGAAAAACGCTCAACGTTCAATTCTCAGCGGGCGGGGACGCCCGCCTCCAGTTGCGCACACACAAACCATGCGCTTGACTCGCGTGCCCCGTCACTAACCGTTACCCGTTGGGAGTTCTGAATTTCCGTTGTCCCCCCTTTCCCAAATATGCTACGCTGTCCCCAAGATGAGTTTCCAGCCCCAGTTCACCATCACTAACCGTATGACTCAGGCGATTACCCGCATTGAGCGAGCGCGGGGCTTTCTTGAGGCGGCACAGCTCTCTGACGACTGGTTGCGCGAAGTGGGTGAACAGGCGCTGATCAGGGAGGCGCACCACACCACCCATATCGAGGGCACTCGGCTGACCTTAGATCAGGCCGAGCGGCTGTGGAAAGGCGAAATGGTGCCGGAGGCCGATCCGGACCATGTTCGGGAGTTGCTTAATTACCGCGCCGCCTTTGAGTTCGTATCCGAATGTCTGGACAGCGGCGACCCGATTACCGAAGGGATGATCCGTGAGATCCATCGCAGACTTGTGAAAGGCGTGCGTGGCGGTCGTGCCGCGCCGGGGGAATACCGGCGTATCCAAAATTATGTGGTCAACGCGGGAACCGGCCAGGTGATCTACACCCCGCCCACGGCAGTGGAAGTGCCGATCATGATGTCGGAACTGGTCAAGTGGCTGAATGACGACCTCGGCATCCACCCAGTGCTGGTCAGCGGTATTGCCCAGTTCCAACTGGTGCATATCCACCCCTTTCTGGACGGCAATGGCCGCACCTCGCGGCTGCTCTCCACCCTTTGTCTCTACAAGGCTGGATACGATTTCAAACGCCTGTTCAGCATCAGCGAATACTATGACCGCGATCGAACGACCTTCTACAAGTCGATCCAGAGCGTACGCGAAAATAATATGGACATGACCGTCTGGCTCGACTATTTCGTCACGGGGCTAGAAACCCAGATGGTCGAAGTGCGCGAGCATAGCGAGCAGGTCATCCGTCGCGACGTGCTGGTGAAAAAACATGGCCTGAACGAGCGCCAAGGCAAAGCGCTGGGTTATCTCCTCCAGCATGACACGTTAACCATTCAAGACTTCCAAGCGCTTTGCCCGACCGTCAACCGTCGCAGTCTGCAGCGGGATCTAAGGGAGATGCTGGATAAAAATTTGATCGCCGTTGAGGGGACGACCAATCAACGGATCTACCGGCTTCCTGAGCAACTTGTGACAAACTTGTGACAAAACTTGTGACAGGCGCAAGACGGAGAGAAAAGTAAGGTAATCGGTTGGTGACAGGGGTGTAAATACCTGTCCCTTCTTTGGGCGCGGCGGCCATTTTTTTGAGGTTACTTGTGACACTTACGCTCAACATTGTGGTAAACTTCGGCATCGGATTTAAAAGGTGTTGTGCAGCGGGGCGGGGTGTGCCGGCGGGAGAGGTCTGGGACTGCGTGAAAGGGCTCAGGTACTACCTCGATTCCTGTAACACGTACCGTCACGAAGTCCCCGACCGGGAGAGCGTGCAGGCGTTCCTGCTGAAGCTGGCCTCCAAGAACCAATCGGCGGAGCAGCAGGCCCAAGCCCTAAGGATCGCGCCAGAACCTGTGACCAACCCGGCTTGTCGAGAAGCCCAATTTATGGGATGATTACGCGCCTCCATACCCATGACGGGTATGGGGCATCAAAAAACAGAGGGAACCTTGCGGGTGTTGGGGGTTCCCGAAAAAAGGAGAGAGGCAAGATGAAACGTATTCATGTGGCGGGTATGATTGCGGTCATGTGTCTGGGGTGTTCAGACGTGAAGGAGGCGGCAGAGGCGGGGGCAGGTAAGGCGACGCTGGAGAACTTGCAGGCGGCGTTCAATGGCGAGTCCAACGCCAAGGCCAAGTATGAGGCGTTCGCCGTCAAGGCGGAAGAGGAAGGGTACAAGTCGGTTGCCGCGCTGTTTCGGGCGGCTTCGCAGTCCGAAGGCATCCATGCCAAGAAACATGCGGCCGTGATCACCGGGATGGGCGCGGAGCCCAAGGCAGAGATCGCCAAGCCGGACGTGAAGAGCACGAAGGAGAACCTCGAGGCCGCTCTGGCGGGAGAGACATACGAGAAAGAGACGATGTACCCCGAGTTCATCAAGCAGGCAGAGGCGGAAAAGAACAGGGCGGCTGTCCGGACGTTCCGCGGCGCGATGCTGGCGGAGGTTGAGCACGCCAAGCTGTACAAGCAGGCGCTGGCAGAACTCGACGCATGGAAAGCGGCGGGCAAGGAGTTCATGGTTTGCCAGGTGTGCGGATACACGGAGATGTCGAACCCCGCACTGGTGAAGTGCCCGGTCTGTTCTGTGCCGAAGGAGAAGTTCACAGTGGTCAAGTGACCGGTTATGAAAAAGACCGCCGTCGCTCTTTTAGCCGTGACGCAGGTTCTGGCTGTGGCCGGCTTCTGGTTCTGGAGCCACACCTGGTCTTCAACGGGGAACCTTCTGATGGGGGACACCCCGGACAGGGTGTTGGCCTGGGCTCGCCTTACGGGCCTGCTGGCGGGCTTGGCGTTGCTCTTCCAGTTTGTGCTCATCGGCCGCGTGCGGTGGGTGGAGCGGGTGTACGGCATGGACCGTCTCACCCGCCTGCATCATGTGACGGGCTTCGCCTTGGTCATCCTGCTGTTGGCTCATCCAATCCTTGCGACGGTGGGGCACGCCCTGCAGGCCGACGCCGGTTATTGGGAACAGTCGCTCGATTTTTTAAAAACGTGGAAAGGCCTTGCCTCCGCTTATGTGGGGTTGGTTCTCCTGCTCATGGCGAGTGCGGCGTCGGTTCTGGTGTTGACGGGGCACCTTTCCTATGGGCGCTGGTACGCAACCCATGTGGCGCTCTATGCCGCATTCGGGTTGACGATTCTGCACCAGGTGGCGGTCGGGAGCGACTTCACCGCACATGCGGGGTTCAGGGTCTACTGGTACGCGTTGCACGCGGGTGTGGCGTTGGCGCTGCTCGCGTGCCGTTTCGGCCGGCCGGCCGCCGCGTTTGCGCGGCACCGTTTCGTGGTGGAAAAACTTGTCCCCGAGACGGGCGATGTGACCTCGGTATACATCACCGGGAGAAAGATGGAGGCGTTCCGGGCGGAGGCCGGCCAGTTCCTGATTGTGCGCTTTCTCTCCAAGGGATTCCGTTGGGAGGCGCACCCGTTCTCGCTTTCCTGCCCGCCGGACGGGCAAAGGCTCAGGCTGAGCATCAAACGGCTGGGCGATTTCACCCGGCGCGTTCCGGAGCTGAAACCCGGCACGCCCGTGCTGCTCGAAGGGCCTCTCGGCGTGTTCACGGCGCGGCGGTGCGCGTCACAGAAAGCGCTCCTGATTGCGGGCGGCATCGGCATCACGCCGATCCGGTCGTTGGCCGAAACGCTGCTGGCCACAGGCCGGGAAGCGATCCTGATTTACGCCAACCGCGACAGCGGTTCCGCCGTGTTCATGCAGGAACTGGAGGATCTGGCCGCCCGGTCGGGGGGACGGCTGACGCTCCTTCCGGTCATGAGCGGGGAACCTGCTTGGACGGGCGAGAAAGGCCGGGTCGACCGTGCGCTGCTGGAGCGGCTCGTGCCGGATCTGACATCGCGTGACGTGTTCCTTTGCGGGCCGCCCCTGATGATGAGGAGTGTGCGATCCGCGCTGATGGGTCTGGGCGTGGCGGCCGCGCACATCCACGACGAGTGTTTTTCGCTGTGAGCCCTTGCCTCCCGCAGTTTTTTGCGGTAACCTGACAGCACAGGGTCAATTTGTTTGGGGGATGCCATGAACGTTGTCACATACGTGGGCTGTTATACCGATGAGAAAAAAGAGGGGATCCACATTTTTGAGACGGACACTGAGACGGGGACCTTCCGACCCATCGGCCTTGTGAGCGGCATCGAGAACGCGATCTTCTTTGTGCTGAATAAGAAAAAGACCCGGTTTTACACGGCGCAGGGCATGCCCGAATACGGGGCTCGCGCCCAGAATGGTACGGTCGCCGCCTATACAATCAAGGGCGACACCCTACTGCCCCTCAACCACACGCGCACCGGTGTGACCGCTCCCTGTTATGTCGCGCTCGACCCGGCCGAGAAGGCACTCGTTTTCGCCGAATACACAAACGCCGTTGCGGGAGTTTTCGAACTAGCCGAGGATGGCAGCATTGCCGACACGCCGCCCGTGACGGTCCGGCACACGGGCAGCGGGCCGGACAAAAGTCGCCAGGAGAAAGCCCACGCCCACTGTGCGGAGGTTTCTCCCGACGGCAAGTATCTCTGCGTGGTCGATCTCGGCATCGACCGCGTCAAAGTCTACGATTTTCCCGGCCGTTCGTCAGGCCTCAAAGAAAAGGCGGCGCTTACGATCACGAGCGCGGGCGGGGCGGGGCCGCGCCACATCCTTTTCCACCCGAACGGGAAGTTCGCTTATCTCTTGCACGAGCTGAACAACACGCTCTCATCGTTCCGCTACACGGCCGACGCCTTTATCCATGTGCAGACGCTGTCGATGCTGCCAGAGGGTTTCAGCGACTTCAGCAAGGCTTCGGCGGTCAAGATCTCGGCGGACGGGCGGCGGCTCTTCGGGTCGAACCGCGGCCATGACAGCATCGCCACAT
>JALHET010000004.1 GCA_022839525.1 Lentisphaerota bacterium | reverse complement strand
TGCAGATGAAGAGCAGTTCTTGGCGGCCAGGCTTTCCGCTGAACGCAGAGCCGAGTTGACGGACACGGCCAAAGGCTTGGACGACCGTCAAACCGAGTTGAAAGCGCGACAGAAGGATCGGGATGCGCGTCTGGCTAAGGAGTTGGCTCTTAAACTCACCGACGAACCGCTGGAGGAGTTGGAGCCGCGATTCAAAGAGCAGGAAGAAACCCTGAAAGAGGTGCGGGATACGATTGCCGGTCTCAAACACAAATTGAACGAGAACACGGCTGCCAAAGAGCGGATGGAGACCAAGCAGGCGGCGATTGAGGCGCAGAAAAAAGAGTGCCGCAGGTGGGAGAACCTGCACGAGCTGATCGGTTCTGCCGATGGGAAGAAGTACCGCAATTTTGCGCAAGGGCTGACCTTCGACATGATGATCGGTCATGCCAACCGTCAGTTGCAGAACATGACCGACCGTTACCTGTTGACGCGGGACGATGCGTCGCCCTTGGAACTCAATGTGGTTGACAACTATCAGGCCGGAGAGATCCGCACCACGAAAAACCTTTCCGGCGGTGAGAGCTTCATTGTCAGTCTCGCGCTGGCGTTGGGCTTGTCCCACATGGCCAGCCAGAATGTCCGCGTGGACTCACTGTTCCTGGACGAAGGTTTCGGCACGTTGGACGAAGAGGCGCTCGATACCGCCTTGGAAACCCTCGCGGGTTTACAGCATGACGGCAAGCTGATCGGTGTCATCTCGCACGTCTCCGCCTTGAAAGAGCGGATCAGCACACAGATTCAAGTCACCCCCAAAACCGGCGGCAGGAGCGCACTCTCCGGGCCGGGATGCAGTCAGCTTGGCTCTGCCTAGCGGTGCCGGGTTTCGAGAAACTAACGCGAGCAGAGCCCGCAACCCAACTCAATCTCACACAAAGGCACAAAGGGCACAAAGGTTTTTCCATAACACCCTATTCCCCTTCGTGTCTTCGTGTGAGAAACAACTTTTTTGGGTCTTGTCAGCCGATAAGGTACTAAGGAGATTTTGATTATGAAACCGAGGTGTCCAAACGAAAACACTACAATGTTATCCCGTGCGCAGGGTTGCCTGCTTGGCCAGCTTGCCGGGGATGCGCTCGGTAGCTTGGAGACGGGCGTTGTCGACACGGTCATGCGGGGTGGCGACACCGACACCAACGCGGCGATTTGCGGGGCGTTGCTGGGCGCGGTGTACGGTCTGGACGCCGTACCCGCCCAGTGGATCGACCGGATCCTGAACTGCCGCCCCAAAGCCGGACAGTCCGGCGTTCACCGCCCGAGCCCCGAGTGCTTCTGGCCTGCGGATGCGTTGGAGTTGGCTGAGAGTCTGATAGCGCAAACCTAAAGAGAGTTGAACGCTCTTTGGTTTCAAGTTTCATCCGCAGATTTATGTAAGGAGGATGTTTGATGGAAAACACAAACGCTTGGCAATCGGCAAAAACTTGGCCTTACACACGACACAAAAGTTTTGAGGCATCTCTGCGTAAAGCTGCAGAACAATGGTTCAGGGAGCGAGGATGCAACATCGATCCAAAGAGGAGGTACTGTCTTGCCCGACACGACCTCTGGCCCCAGAACATCATTTGTCAAGATGTCATGAAATACGTTCCGCAAGATTCACTGCATAAGTCGGTTCATAATGGACTAAGCAGTCAGGCAATGGTCTTCAATCTGATCGGCCCCTTGGTTGCTCGTGATAACAATCTCACGCCATTGAAAATTGCCATTGAAAAGCTCGGCATCCCATGGCCAGACGGAGATGTCAAGGTGGTTTTTGAATACAACGACCGGTCGGTCTTTAACGAGGATAGTCACCAACCGACGTCCATCGACATTTTTTTATTAGGCACACATAACAACATCTTTATCGAAGCAAAGCTGAAAGAACCAGAGTTTGGCGGCTGCTCTATTTTTTCTGCCGGTGATTGTGAGGGTAAAAATCCGTATCCAGACCGACTTGGCGAATGTTATTTGCACCATATAGGCAGGACGTATTGGCAGCGCTTGGATGAATTTGGTTTTTCTGAGGCAGCTATTGTCAAAGGAGCAATCTGTCCGTTTGCAAGCTACTACCAATTTTTTCGCATGGCGATATTTGCTCTTGCAAATCAAGGGACATTCATTTTGTTGCACGATGAAAGAAATCCGGCTTTTTTGAGGTCAGCGGCGGATGGGAAGGAATACGGCGGATTGTGGCCGTTTCTGTATGAGGCGGTTCCGCAAAACCTACGTCATCGGATTGGCAGATTGACCATTCAAATGGTTGTCGAGGCTATACAGGTATCGGGCGGACATGAGGACTGGATTGGAGATTTCAAAAAAAAGTACGGACTGGAGTAAGCCGATCTGGACGACCATTCGATTCCCGTTTGGGAAACCGAATGGCGTTCGACAACTGGATTCGGGATTACCATATTCAGAATTGCACGCGGTCAGCTTCAGTCCGTTTTCCCCTTGTCTTTATGGGTGCCCGGGGTTATCTTTCTTCATCATTTGCTACTGAGAGCGACATGGCGACATCCGCTTGTCAGCCGCCCTATACCATCACCCCCCAAGTCACCCCCAAAGTCGGCGAGCTGCTGGCGGCACTCCAAGGCGAGATGGGGCGCGAAGCGCTGCAATCCGTATTGGGGCTTTCAGACCGCAAATCCTTCCGCGAGCGTTACCTCAAGCCAGCCTTGGCCGACGGCTTGATTGAGATGACCATCCCGGACAAACCCAGCAGCCGCCTGCAGAAGTACCGCCTGACCGGCAAGGGCCGCCAAGCGATTCGACCCTTATAGCCCGCAGGCACGCAGGCTGAATTCGCAGCCACAGTATTTTTGGCGGTAGAGCCCGAGTTCGGCCGAGAGCTGGAGGCTGTGCCTGAAGCCGTCGTTCTCCTTGAAGTCGACGGCGAGGAAACGGTCCGGGTCTAGCGCGCGTCCCACTTCGAACAGGGTGGGCGTGTGTTTGTGCGGGCTGACCGAAAGCGTGGTGGTGAAAGCGTCGAACCCGTTCTCCGCCATGGCGGCGCGTGTCCGGCTCAGGCTGTAAAGGAAGCAGCGTTCGCAGCGGGCGCCTTTTTCGGGCGCGTCTTCGAATCCCTTTGCCGCTTTGCCGAGCCAGTCGGCGTGGTCGGTTTCGTCGATCAGGAACGGCACCTTCCAGCGGTCCGAAAGCAGGCGGACCGACTCCAGCCGCCTGAGATATTCGTCGTGAGGCGCGAGGTTCGCGTTGGAGTAAAAGAGCGTGACGGTATGGCCGAGATCCCGCAGGGCGAGGACGCAGTGGCTTGCGCAGGGCGCGCAACAGGTATGGAGGAGAAGGTTCATAAGACGCGGACAATGCCGTATTCGCCGTCGTAACCGCCCTCGCGGATTACGCGGCCTTCGCGGACTTTCTGAATGGCTTCGCCAATGCCGCCGAGCGCGGCCAGCGTGCGCGCGTCCGCGTCCAGCAGCAGCGGCAGCTCGGGGCCGGCCTGTGCGAGGAGGGCAGTGTAGGCAGCCGTCACCTTTTTCGAGGTCGGCGCCGTCCCGAGCTGCTGGGCGAGCAGTTCGGGCAGCGGCACGATGTACCGGTAGGGAAGGCGGGGAAGTTCTAAAGTCCGGGAGTTCGGGAGTTCTAACGTTGTGGCCTGCTTGCGCTCGAGTTCCACGACGCGGTGGAGCACGCCGATGGTGAGCGGTTTGCCGCAGGCGGGGCAGAGGTTGCCGATGGCCATACTCTCCTCGGGGGTCAGGCGCACGCGGCAGGCGCGGTGGCCGTCGAGGTGGTACTTGCCCTCTTCAGGGAAGAGGTCGACCGTCCCGCCGCAGACCGCCGGGTCTTTCGCGCGCAGGCCGTTCAGCATCGCGTCGTACGAAGGCTCGCCGAAAAACGTGTTGGCGTTGCGCCCGAGGTTGGCGGGCGAATGGAGATCCGAGTTTGAGACCAGCGCCACGCGGTCGAGGCAGCGGATGCGGTGGTTCATCGGCGCGTCCGACGAGAGGCCGGTCTCCACCGCGAAGATGTGCGGCGAGAGGTCGCCGAAACACTCTTCCAGCGAGTCGAAGCCGGATTTCGCGCCCAGCATGGAAAACCAGGGGGTCCAGATGTGCGCGGGGATCAGGGCGGCGCGCGGGTCGGTTTCCAGCAGCAGTTCAAGCAGGTTGCGCGGGTCGAGCCCGAGGATGGGGCGGCCGTCCGAGAGGATGTTCCCGATTTGCGCGAGGCGCGTGTTGAGCCATCCGGCGGCCTCCAACGAGGGCAGGAGGATGATGCTGTGGACTTTCCGGCAGGCGCCGCCGCGCTTGTAGATGCTGCTGATTTCTCCGGTGACCGCGAAGCGGACCGGGGCGCGGCACGCTTCGGGAACCCCCTGCCCGGCGGCGTCGCGCAGCTCGGGCTTGAGCGCGTAGAGGCCGGGCGCGTCTTCCACCAGCTTCCCGCGGAGTTCGTTGAACCAGGAGGGGTGCGTGCAGTCGCCGGTCCCGCAGACGCCGACGCCTTTGAGCTGCGCCCACTGAAAAAGGCCTTCAGGCGTGCAGGCCGGGCTGGTCGCGCGCGAATAGTGCGAGTGGATATGCAGGTCAGCGTAGTAAGAAAGGTTCATATGTCCGTCAGTGCGTAGAGGTGTTGGGGGTGGAGAGGGAGCGGCCAGCGTTCACGGTGTGAGATGGGGCAGAGCCGCCAGCAGAAAAAGCGGCGTTTGGCGTGGTTCATGGGATCCTCGCTTGGTTATAGAAAGGATACCAAACTTCCGGCATCTTCCGCAAACCCATCGTTGAAAACCTGCGGTTGGCGGAGTCGGTCAGTGGCTCGGGGATGCGCCTGCGGTTGACGCGGAAGTGAACCCGTGGTTAACTTTGAACGTTAAACAGACACGGGAACGCTTCGGCTCCCTGTTTGAGGGGTGTATATGACGATTATTGAACCGCACATCCACATGTTGTCGCGCACGACGGACGAGTATCAGGCCATGTATCGGGCCGGGATCAGGGCTTGCGTGGAGCCCGCGTTCTGGCTGGGGACAAACCGCCGGTACGCCGGGTCGTTCTTCGACTATTTCCGGCTGATTCTGGAGTTCGAGACGGTGCGGGCCGCGCGGTTCGGCATCGACCACTACTGCGCGATCGCCATGAACCCCAAGGAGGCGGACGACCGCGCCTTGGCGGACGAGGTGATCGGCGGCCTGGCCCCGTATCTCGACCACCCGCGCTGCGTGGCCATGGGCGAGATCGGGCTGAACCTGAACACCCCGAACGAAGAGTATGCCATGATCCGCCAGCTGCGGATGGCCGAGGAGCGCAAGATGCCGGTGATCCTGCACACGCCGCACGTGGACAAGTTGCGCGGCACGTTGCGCATCCTCGACATCATCAGGGGCGAGGGGTTCACCGTGGAGCGCATCGATGTGGACCACAACACGGAGGAGACGATCAAGCACACGCTGGACTCGGGGTGTTTTGCGGGCATGACGGTCTATCCGTATTCCAAGCTGAGTCCACAGCGGGTTTCGGCGATGGTGAAGCAGTACGGGCATGAGCGCGTGATCGTCAACGGCTCGGCCGACTGGGGCGTGTCGGATCCGCTCTCGCTCGTTAAGGTGGTTGAGTACATGCGCGGCGACGGCCACAGCGAGGCGGTCATCGCGGATCTGGTCTTCAACACCGCCATGCGTTTTTACAGCGCCTCGCCGAACTGGAAGCCCGACTTCACCATCCAGCCGCTCGACCCCGCCGCGTACCAGCGGTAGGGACGCCTCCCCGGGGCGTCCGCCGCATCCCGCTCCGGAATCCCCGGTATGGTGCGGCGCGGGGGTCAAGTTTAAGCGGAGGGCTCCCGTTCACGTACCCGCACCCGTTCACGATATCCCCGTCCTCTCGTGTACGAGGAAGTGCAGCGCTTCGCTGTGAACGTGTACGGCCGCCTACTCGCGCATCCCGTATTTTCGGACGAGGCGCTGGAGATAGGCGCGCTCGATGCCGGCCTCGCGGGCGGAACGCGAGATGTTCTGCTTGTTCCGGGCGAGCAGGTCGCTCAGGTAGGTGCGCTCGAACTCCTCGATCAGGTCGTTCTTGGCGTCCTTGAAGGGTTTGTCGGTCGCGAAATTGATTTCGGGCTCGTTGCTCTTGCGGCCTTGCCGCAGGTTGCTGAGGCTGAGGAACGCGCTCAGGTCCACGGGGCGGCGCTCGCTGTAGAAGGCCAGCTCGATCAGGTTGCGCAACTCGCGCACGTTGCCGGGCCACTCATGGCGCTTGAGCACCTCCATGGTCCGGTCGAAGTCGGCGAGCTGGCTCAGGGCGTCCTCGCCGTGGAGGTCGGTGAGGAAGCGTTTGACCAGCGGGGGGATGTCCTCGCGGCGGCGGCGCAGGGGCGGGAGTTCAAGGTGGACCACCGAGAGGCGGTAGTAGAGGTCCTCGCGGAAGCGCCCCTCGTTGACTTCGTTGGCGAGGTTGCGGTTGGTGGCGGAGACGATGCGGACGTTGATCTTGGAAACCTTGTTTGAGCCGACGCGTTTGATCTCGCGCTTCTCGAGGACGCGCAGCAGCTTGGGCTGGAGGTCGGGGGAAAGGTCGCCGATCTCGTCGAGAAAGACGGTGCCGCCGTCGGCGAGTTCAAAGGCGCCCTGGCGGTCGGCGTTCGCGCCGGTGAAGGAGCCTTTCACATGGCCGAACAGCTCGCTTTCGATGAGTTCTTTCGAGATGGCGGCGCAGTCGATGACGATGAAGGGCTTGTCGCGGCGGGGGGAGTGGTTGTGGATCTCCTCGGCGAGGATCTCCTTGCCGGTGCCGGTCTCGCCGGTGATCATGACGGTGACGTCGGCGGGGGAATAGGTCTCGGCGAGGTAGAAGATGCGGCGCATGGGGACGGAACGGCCCATCATGGCGCCGAAGGCCTCGTTGCGGGAAAGGGGGATGTCGTTGGCCTCCTGGAGGGGGCAGAAGACGATGCGGGTTTTGCCGAGCTGGATCTCGGAGCCCGGGGCGAGGTGGGCGGAGGAGACGCGCACGCCCTGGACAAGGGTTCCGTTGGTGCTGTCGAGGTCGCGGATCAGGTAGCCGGTCTGTTCCACGGCGATTTCGCAATGGCGTTTGGAGACCGTGGAGTCCTCGATGGTCAGGTCGTTGTGGCTGCCGGAACCGATGGTGAAGGTGTCGCGGTTGACAACGAACTCGCGGCCCTGGAGGGGGCCGCTGATGATGAGGAGTTTGGTGCGCCGGATGCGGAAAAGGTGTTCCTGATTCTCGCCGTCGGCGAGCACCAGGGTTTCCGCGGCGACATTGCTGGTGCGGTCTTGAGTCATGGTGCGTTCACTATAACGCATGCGTACGGGTGTAAGCAACCCCCATTTTTCTAAGAAACGGCTTGCCCGGTCTGTTTTGTGCGTGATAATATCCACCACTGTCGGCGGCGTGTGTCCGCAGACGGTGGTGAGAGACAGGATGGCATTTTAAAACGGATCGGAAAGCGAATCAGATGTCGGTTTTTTTCGCGTTTAGAAAGTGGAAGAGCCTTTGCGCAGGTCTGGATACCGTGGCGTGTATGGCTGTGGTGTCAACCGTTTTCTTTTGTCTGGCGGGTGCGGGCTGCAAAAAGCGTCCGGCGCCTGAGGCCGCGCCGTCCGCCCAGCTCCCGGGCGTCATAACGAACCGGATGGCGGATGCGGCGTACCGTGCCGCGCTGTCGCAGAACCGGCGCGAGCAGATGCGGCAGGCGGGGGCGCGCGGCGAGGTGGTCGCGAAGATGCAGGCTCACGTTGAGCAGGCGCGGGCCAAGCTTCCGGCGGGCGCGGACGACGCGGCGGTGAGGGCCGAGCTGGCCAAGGATCCGGCATGGCGCGAGCTGGAAGCCAAGAACCAGGCGATGATCGAGGATATCGGGAAGACGCTGGCGGAAGGCAGGGAGATTGTCCGGCAGCGGATTCTGGCGGAAAACCGCGACATTAAAGCGGTGGCCGAAGGCAAGGCGAGGGCGGTCGAACCGCCCCAAGGGAAATGACGCGGGCACGGTAACGATTTCGGAGAGACAGGAGAATACGCATGAAAAACAGCTGCATGAAAAAAGTCATTAAAACGACGGCGCTCGCATGGGTGGCCTGCGGTGTTCTGTGGACGGCCTCGACGGCCCAGGCGCAGTTGCCGCCTCAGCCGTGGGACGGCGACCTGATCGGCATCAACACGTCGCCGGGCATCACGAACACCACCCTGAGTAACGTCGGGACCGCGATCCCGGTTATCCTCCGGTTGTGGGGTTCCTTCATCATCACCAACACGTCGGCCGGCCCGACGGCCTTGCCGAGACTCAGGATGAATGTCGCGGCCGAGACGGAATCGTGGGCGACGCTCGAAAACCTGAGCGACGTGGAGCAGTTTACGGACGCGCAAGGGCCCAAAACAAAAATCACCTTCACGTACCGGGTCAGGGAAGGCGACATGGTCAGCAAACTCAGGATCGCGGGCCAGGACGGCTCCGATGTGTCCGGCAAACCGTACGAGTTTGACTGGAAGACCTACGCGATCGTGCGGCAGAACAATATTTACAGCAACGCGGTGTGGCGTTTCAACTCGTCGCATATCGAGCTTCCCGGTATGGATCCCGCCCATTACGACTTCAGTTACCGGAACGTGGCCATCAAGACCCTGCAGTTCGGCAGCACGCCGAGCCCGGTGCAGGCCGGGGAGTCGGTGACCTGGACGATGACGACGTCGTTGCCGGTTTCCGAGGGCCACACGGTGAACGCTTACGTGTGGGTCTCCAACTCGGTTCCGACCGGCGGGGATGTGAACATCAACGGTGCGAAGGCCCAGAAATTGACGATTCCCGCAGGGGCAAGCACGGCCTCCTTTGACATCACGGGGTTGACAGTCGGCACGAACACCGTCTATCTTCAGGGCACGATGGATTACGGCAATAACGCGACCAAGGGGGTCCAGAACTTTGAGGCGCGGCAGATCGTCGTCACGCCGGCGCCGCCGCCGTACGTGTCCGCGCTGCTGCCCGAGGCCGCGTCGCCTTATGACCAGCAGACGCTGCCGGAGTCGAAGAACATTAACACGGGCACCCTCAAGGTGCGGCTTTCGAGGACGTATCCCCAAGAGGTGTGGGTCAGGCTGGATGCGACGCTCAACGGCGGCCCCCAAAGCAATCTTGTTTTCGCGTCTTCCCCTTACTTTGTGCGGGTGGCGCCCGACTCGCACGAATCGCCGCTGGTATCGTTCAGCCTTGCGGACGGAACCTTGGCGAGCGCCCTGAACAAGGTCACGGTCACGCCGGTGATCACGAACAGCGCGATCGCGTCGTTTTACAACGGGGAGACCAAAAGCTGCGTGGTGTCGGTGGTCAACATCGCGCCCGTGATCACGTCGCCCAAGTCTACGGACACCTTCACAGCGACCCGCGACGTCCCGTTCCGGTTCACCTGGGCGGTCGACGACGTGGCGGCGGATATGCTCTCGGGCATGACGGTGACGTGGAATTTCGGCGACGGCACGACGAACCAGATTGGCAACGGCGCGTCGGGCGAGATCTTCCACACCTTTACGGACACCTCCGTGCCGAAGACCGTGACGGTGAGGGCCACGGACAAGGACGGGGCGGATTCGGCCGAGGTCCAGTTCACGGTGAACGTGGTGGAACCCACGCCCGCGCCGAAGCTGACGCTGGTGTTCAACTCGACAAACACGCCGCTGAGGTATGCCGAAACGCGCGCAGTGAACACGGGCACGGTGAAGGTGCGGCTCTCGCAGTCCTACGCCGCGGGCGACATCGACGTGTTGCTGTCAACCGAGCCGCAGGGCAACATCCAGCTCGCGCTGACGAACGCGGTGGTCATGCGGGGTGAACCCGAGTCGGGCGAAATCCCGTTCTCCCTGGTGGACGGCACGGTGGCGAGCGGTTCGTACGGGGTCAGGGTCACCCCCGCCATCCTGACGCCGGCCGCCACGGGCATCTATACGGATGTGCGCTCCAGCCTTGTTTTTGTGACCAACGTGGCGCCGGTCATCGTGACGCCGCCCGCGGCCGATCCGCTGGCCGAGCCGGCCAATCCCTACAACAAGCTGGTGGTGGGAACCCCGTTCGGGTTCGCATGGCAAATCAACGATGTGGACGCCGACGCCAGCGGACTGGTGCTGAGGTGGGACTTCGGCGACGGGACGACCCTGACGGAAACGAACAGCGCGCTGGAGGGGACGACCTACCACACCTACACCACAACGGGCAAGAGGACCGTGTCGCTGACCGCCATTGACAAGGATGGCGACAGGGTCACGCACCTCTTCCCTGTCCGGGTGTTGAACCGCCCGACCGTCCGGGTTCTGCCGCCCGGAAAGAATCCTTTGGACGAAGGCGATTTGGGCTACGCGATCGCGGTTGAGCTTTCGGAAGAGTTCCCCTACCCGTTCCAAGTCGAGCTGACCGTCACGCCGCCGAGCTCGCCGAACCCCGGCGCGCTCGCGCTCGGCTCGACGATCCTCACCATTCCCGCGAACACGACCTACATCGAGGTGCCGATCGACGCTTTGGACGGCACGGCGGCGGCGCGCTTCACCGGGTTTACCATCACGCCCTCGGTCACGGACACGAATTCACCCGCCTATTCCCACTTCACGATGGCGGGAACCACGGTCAAGATCGCGAACGTGGCGCCTGCGATCACGATCACGCCTGTGGGCGGCACGATCGCTCAGGGTGTGTCGTACGGCTTCTCCTTGGGGTCTGTGGTCGATGTGGACGCGGACTTGCCCGGCATGACGGTCTACTGGAGCTTCGGCGACGGCGATACCGCCACTCAGATCGGCACGACGGGTAAAGTGTTCCACGCCTATAACGAGCCCGGCACGTACAAGGTGCAGGCCTATGCGATCGATAAGGATGGGGGAAAGTCCGTGACGGTCGAAATCGAAGTGACGGTTGCCTCGTCCAAGCTGGTGCTCGTCACGCCCATCGGCCCGAACTATGAGGCCAACTACTGGGGCGCGTCGGGTCTCGGCAACGGTCAGGTTTTCTCCGACGGTGTGGTCAATGCGCTCAACCGGAACAATGTCTATTATTTCCGGTACGGCCCCAGCGCCCCCTCTGCGGTTCTCCGCGCGGTGCCCTACAAGACGGATCCCGTTTCGGGCACATATGTGGTGACCAATTACAATGACGCCGGCGTCGGGTCGCCGGGAGCCGTCTCGGACAAGGACAGTTTCTTCTATGTCTGGGTGGGGGTAGACCAGGGGCTGCCCGCTCAGGATCTGAACCCGGCGCAGGCCGGGCCGACGACTGCCATCACCCTGCCTTCCGCGGGTGGCGGCACGGAGAATGCGGACATCCGTAACATCCAGGCGATTTTCAGCCGCGAGTGGCGCAAGGCCGACAACATGGGCGACATCAACCAGGACGGCATTCCCGACAAGATCGCCACGCTCTATAACCTGCCGGCGCTCGCGAGTGGCGGTGCCGAAGCGGCATCGGGGGAGGGCGGCTCGCCGATCGAACTGATCAATGTCGGGAGCTTTAACAAAGACAAGGACGCGGCCGGTAACGAGGTCGGCGATTTCCTGCCGGGTGCGGCCAGCGGCGGCAGCGCGATCATCGGCGGTATCTCCAACGTGTTCGCTGCGGTCGGCGACCCGTTCACGGCCATTCTGGAGGTGCGCGGCTTCCATCTCGGTCTGAACAACGAGACGTACAATTCTGATCCCGACTTCGGCACGGGCGAGACCGACCGTTCCTGCGAGCGTCCCACGGATCCGACCTTGCAGGACACGGACGGCGATCTTTTCCCGGACGGCTGGGAGTATTATTTCTGGTACAACGCGAAGGTCAGGGGAGTGACGGGCATGGCCTACACGCCTACGAATGTGGCGGTCGGCACCCTGATCCCGACCAAGGCCATCCTGACGGCTTTTGACCCGCTGATCCCGGCGACCGACAGCGAGACGGGCGCGGCGGTCAACCGCGATATTGATAACGACGGGCTGAGCGACATCGAGGAGCTGACCATCGGCACGAATCCGATCCAGTGGGATACGGACGGCGACGGCATGTGCGACGGCTGGGAGGTGCTGCGCGGCTTGAACCCGAACGATTCGCGTGATGGCCTGAATGTGATGATGAACAATCCCGACGGCGACTACATGGCCTATGCCGAGGTGCCCCGGCAACTGGTGACGCTGGAGAGCGGCACGCAGTGCCTTGTGCCGGAAGACGCGGTGATCCTCGTGGGCGATGCCTTGTCCTTGACCGAAGGCGTGACGGGAGTTTACCGGTATGGCGGGACGAACGCCCCGTATGCGGTCGGCCGGGCGCTCACCGGGGTGGATGCCGAGAATGTCGTCAGCGTGGAGACCGTCAACGCGCTGCTGTTGCACAATCAGGTCTATCAAGAGTTCGGCTTCGATCCGCGCACGGCGTGGGCGGCCACGGTCAATCCGCTTTCGAATCCGCAGCGTTTTCCCGAGTGGGTGGCGGGGCTGACAGCCGAGAACATCGTCACGGCGCCGAACACGAAGCCGTTCACCTCTCTGGACGAGTACCTGCTGCTCAAGTATATGGCGGAACTCCGGCTGAACGATTCGGACGGCTCGATCGGTGCGGGCAACGCCGCCCAGAAGACAGCGGACTGGACAGCCTTCTCCACGCATCCGCTGACACCCGACAGCGATGTGGTGTGGGGCGCAAACGGTGCCGTCACGAAAACGGACCGGATGCCGGACGGCTGGGAGCTGTACGTCTCTGCCCCGAAGGGGTGGGCTCAAAGTGAATTGTTGATATCCCCTTGGGACGCATATGACGGGGAGTGGACGATCGTAGGGGAGGACAATCTGTCGAACAACCGCGAGTTCCACGGCACCGACTGCTCCGCCGGGTACACCAACAGTGCCCTGTACGGCGCGGCGTATCAGGTCGTGACGATTACACGTCCCGCCACGGACACGGACTGGGTCAACAAATTCTGGCCGACCGACCCGTGGACCGGCGACACCGACGGCGACGGTCTGCGCGATGACGCCGAGAAGACCTTTATCTACGGTTCGCCGGTTGTGGACAACGGCACGACCTGCACGCCCGGCGGCGGGCTCAACCCCTGCTCCATGGACACGGATTCGGATCAGTTGCCCGACGCGTGGGAGAGAGAGTTTGCCTATACGACGGCGCCTGTCGATCCGCAGGCGACCACCAACGGCATGGACGGCACGGTGTCGGACTGGGATAAGGACTGGGATCGCGACGGCTTGCTCAACTATCAGGAGTACTGGGTGCAGGCGGTGCGCAGCTTCCGGTACGATTTCCATGAAGACGAGATCCCGATGGACGGTTCCGCGGGCCCGCGAGCGTTCTTTACGCAGGTGACGAACGCATGGGATTTCTGTCAATATCCGTGGGGAAATGCGAACCCGCCGCTGTGGGTGATGCTGCGCGTGGGAGTGGATGAGGCTTACCGCAAGTATGTGTCCACTGATCCCCGCGACCCCGACACGGATGGGGACGGCATGGACGATTTCTACGAGCTGTTCCATGGCCTCAACCCGATTCTGGGCGATCCGGCCCTGATCAAGGGCGACCGCATCCGCGAGGCGTATGTCGTCCTCGGGAATTATACGATCGATTACGGCTCCGCGCTGCTCGGCAACGCGTGGGGTGCTGGCCTGCCCATGGACTTTGTCTCCTACCCGTGGCTGGCCGGTCTGGATGAGGCCGACCCGGACGCGGACGGGTTGCGGAACATGGAGGAACACCTGCAGGCCGACACGGCGGCGCCCTCCTGCTCCAATACGGATCCGACGCCGATGTGGATGACCGACACGTCAAGCCCCTACAGCCTGACCTCACGCTCCTACGGGTTCGGCGGCATGTTCTTCTGGCCGGGTGACAGAAAGACCCTGTCGCACATGGCGGCGATGGATTACAAGATGTTCTCCTTCGAGATGAACGAGGGGTATGACACGGACAACGATGGCCTTTCCGACAAGTCGGAGATGCTGCAGACCGCCACCACACAGTCCGACCCGCAGGATCACGACGATCCGCGGCGGCGTCAGGCTATCTGGTTCAGCGGCGAGAACAGCGCCGCACAGGCGATGTCCATCAGCACGCCCAACGAATGGGCTTACCGTAGCTTCACGGTTGAGCTGTGGGCGCGTCCCGAGAAATCAGGCTCCAGCCAGGTGCTGATCGAGCGTCCGGTCATTTACGGGCCGAGCGACCTCAGCACGTCCGGGACTGTGGTCCGGCTCAATTTCCGTGTCGGCATCGAGACGAACGGCCAAGTGTATGCCATGTTCCAGAATGCGGGTCTGCATGATGCGCAAACGGGTGTCGCCTTTGCGGGAGGCCCCGTCCTGGAGCTGAACAAGTGGGTTCACCTCGCCGTCCGTATGGACGGGGCGGCAGGGAAACTCCAATTGTTCGTGAACGGCAGCAGGGTGACCGAGGTGGGCACCTCCCTGATTCCCGCGAACGGGGTGCTCAACACGTTGGCCGATCCGGGCAGCGGACAGTATCCGGATCCCTATTATCTGACGGTGACGCCCGCCGTGCTGGTGCTGGGCGCCGCCAACCTGAACACCGATATGGGCACGCCGTTGCCGGACTGGTCGGCTTACGAGCAGTTCTTCCAAGGTTATCTCGATGAGGTCAGGATATGGGACGGCGCGCGCAGCGAACTGGAAATCCGGACCGACTATACCAAGCGGTATACCAAGACGGAGTTGTTGGCAAACCGCCGTATGGTTCGCGAAAGTCAAGCTGCCGGGGGGTCGCGCGTGCCGGGCGTTTCGCCGCAGCTGCCGCCCGAGCTGATGTGCCACTACACCTTCGACAACCTGTTCGGTGCGGACAGCGCCGGGTCGGTAGCGAAAGTGCCGCGTGGGTATAACTACTGGGAGACCGCCATCAACCGTCCTTCGGGATATGAAGTCGGCTGGTGGTCGCAGTTGGACACACACAGTACGGTTTATTCGGATTACGCATACGTGCCCTGGATCGAGAACGGTGTGGAGCACCTGCCGATTTTCGGCGGATTGATTTCGGATGGCACGAACACGGTTTTGCGCGATACGGATACGGTGCGGGATTCGGTTCACTGGTCGCACTACACCGCCGGGGTGTACGCGACGCCGCCGTCGGCGCACGGCTTGGAGAAATACACATTCCCGAACAGCAACGACCCGTACGGGTACTGGTACATGACCTCGCTCGATATCTTGAGCGGGGCCGGGGCCGGCATGAAAATCGCGTCCGACCTGCTGCCGCTGGGCGGCGCATGGGCCAAGCAGGCGGTGGAGATGTGGGACAACGCTTCGCCGGCCGGCGTGTGGGCGGACATGGCGGACGATCTGGACGCCGACGGGCTGGCGGACTGGTGGGAGCGGGACGTGGCGACGAACTACTTCAGTTCCGCAGTGGGCTGGTATGACCTGAGCGCGAACGGCATGACCGCCGGCGAGCTGTACATGCGCGATCTGGCCAAGGGGTATACCGAGGGGAACCATCCGGGCGCCGCCGGCTACAATGAGGCCACGCTGGTCAAGCAGACCTCCGACATCGACGGCGACGGGTTGCCGGACTGGTGGGAGAACCTCTTTAACCTCAAGCCGACCGTCAGTACGGGCGATGACGGGGCAGTGGGTGATCCGGACAGGGACGGCCTGAGCAACTACGCCGAGTACCTGATCTCGGAAGTGTACCCGTTCAACCGCATGTCCCGCCCAGACAAGTTCCGCACGAGCGCGACCCAGACGCAGTCGGACTATTTCTTCAAGCAGGGCTTGCTCTACTACGGGCAGATGTTCGCCGACCACGACTTCATGGAAGATGCGTGGGAGGATCGATACGATCTTTCTGTTGTCAGCCGCTATGTGTATGATCCGTTTGCCGATCCGGATCAGGACGGCTGGTCCAATTGGGCGGAGTGCCGGTATGCGTCTGCCAAGATGGATGTGCGCCCCGATCTGGAGATGAGCGCCGTGATCGCTGGCGTGATGCACCATGAGTTCCCCGTTCCAGTGGTGGAAACCACGTTGTCTTACAACGGGGCACGGGGGAATGGCGATATCGTCATGCACGTTTATTCCACACCTTCGATGGACGGGCAGCCTGATGCGGTCTACACCATAGCGCATGGTGTAAACACAGAAACCAAGAGCGAGCCTGTCGGTTATTGGCGGACACAGGTCGCAACGGGATTTCTGAGCCCTGGCAATGTTGTGCCGGGTTCGATCACCCTTAATTTCACCGACATGTGGACAAAAGAAAACAGGGACACCGCGTTCGATGTGGAGGGTGTGATCTATCGAAGCCAAATTGACGGCGGCTGGTTCCCGATCGGGACGATCGATTACACAACGGGTGAATACACGTTGGACTTGAATTATTACAAAGGGTGGCGAATTATGGAGAATGCCGGCGCCACAAACCGTGACGAGTATATCGAATGTGATTTGTCCTATATCCAGATCAGATATTCTGCTTCTTTGGTCGAGGGTTGGCCAAAGAAGCTGTACCTCGGCCGTGCTGAAACGGGACATCTTCGTGAAGGGGCGAACTATTTCTTTGCCTTCATGGATTTGGACGGTAGCGGGACGTGGAACGCGGGTGAACCGTGTGGTGTGCCGGAACCGTTTGTGACAGACATCGGCTGGGACCGGAACCAACTCGCTATCGAGTTGACTGACTACACGCCGGGTTTCCTGCGCATGACGATTGCGCCGGTTCAGCGCACCGAAGACATCTTCACCGGCGGAGGTGCGGCGCCGGGCGGTGGCGGCGGGACAACCGCGTCCGGCCTTGAGAAGCGTGTGGTCGTGAAGCGCGTGTCGGTGGACGGCAACAAGAACTATCAGGGAACCGTGCTGGACAAGACGCTCAGCGCGATGCGGTCGTTCGTGCACGAGGGAGATTTTAACGGCCTCGGTCTGGATTGGGGCTTGCCCGGCGTGCCGACCACGATGCCCCGTCTCGCCGTGGTCTACGAGGTCTATCTCGGCAGCTCCTCCGGCGTTCCCACCAACGCGGTAATGACCTTCACGAACACCTTCGATAGCGCGCGCGCCAAGGCGCAGGCGGTCTATCCGGTGAACAGGGGGTATGTGTATTCCGCGCGCCCGACCTTCAAGTGGAAGATGCCGCTGAACTACACGGCCTTCCATCTGGAGGTCCGCCGCGATTCCCAGAGCGGCCCCGTGATCTATAATTCCGGCACCATGAAAGCGCCCGCGCGCGATATCGACGGCGCCTGCGTCTGGACCGCCCCGCTCTGTGCGGGAATGACGATGCTGGGTGCCGACGCTCCTTACCTGCCGAACAAGCGGTACTTCTGGCGGGTGGCCGCGCTGGACGCCAAGTACAGCAACACGACGACCGGTGCCAGTTGGTCTGACTGGCAGACCTACCGTCTGGACGTGAACGCGCCGCTCGATTCGGCCGGGTACGGCGCAATCAAGGCGGTGGTCAAATACCACGGCCCCGCGACGGCCCTTCTGACCGGGCGCGTGAAGGTGCAGGCTTTCAATAACGCGGCCTTCAGCGGTCAGCCCGAGGCGGAGATCACGCTGGCCGGTGCCGGGCTGGCGGCGCTCACCGATCCGGCGAACACGGCCACGAACGCCAACCTCTTCGGCCTGGCACCCAGCGCCGGAGCGGGGAATTACTATGTCCGGGCGTTCATCGACCACAACCAGAACGGTGTCCGGGACGTGTGGGAGTCGTGGGGGTATGCCAATTACTACGGCATCAGCGACACGCCGTATGATCCCCGTGCGGTCAAGGTGGAGTACGTGCCGCTGGCGGAATGCGAGACGGTCGAGATCACCATCGAAGACGCGGATTCGGATCAGGACTGGTTCCCGGACGCCTGGGAGTACGAGCAGAATCCCGGATCCGCGAACTTCCTCGCGCTGTCGGGCCCTGCGGCGGGCAGCGACGATGACCCGGACTACGAGATCAACCCCGGCTTGGCAGGGACGACGGGCATTGCCCCGCTGTCCATCGCCAGGGCCTT
The DNA here is from genome assembly GCA_022839525.1 of Lentisphaerota bacterium. The sequence continues at coordinate 5,198 of JALHET010000004.1, read as the reverse complement.
GGCGTTTGGCACAACGGACACGGACGGCGACGGTGTGGACGACCTGACCGAACTGGTTTTGGGTTCGGATCCGGCGTCGTATTCAACGGCCGGGGACGGCATGGCGGATGGCTGGAAGCTCAGCCGGGGCCTGGCGCCGGCTGACACGCTGTTGCCGGATCTGACGGGGCTTAGCCTGAACGATACCGTCGCGACGGTTCAGTGGAAGGTTGCGGTGTCGGAGGCTCCCGCCGTGAACCGCACGCTGGTGGGCAGTTATGCGGCCACACCCGGCTCGGTGCGCTTCGAGGTGCTGTTCACGCCCTCGCTGAAGAACCCGGACTGGCAGGTTGTCGCCAGCGGTTACACGACCGTGGCTGCGGGCGCAGATGGCGTGGACACAGCCATCGAGAAAACGCAGCAGGCTCTTCAGGCCGCGCCTGTTCAGGGCTTCTTCCGCATCCGGCTGACCGAGTGAGCGGGCTCAACGGCGAACACGCGGGAGTGAGAACGTGCTAACATGCGGACATACACGGGGCCGGGGCGCTGCCCGGAGGATTCCGGGCGGCGCGCGGGCCGGAATCCTCGGGGCTTTGGCGGGGTTACTTCTCCTGCCGGCCTACGCCTTTAAGGCCGAGGAGGGCAACGAGGTTTTGCAGACCCGTCCGCCGGGACTGCAGGCCGTGGCGGTTCCGGAACGCTCGGCGGGTCAGGTGAAGGCGCTGGAAACGGCGGAGCGGCTGGGGGTCGAGGTCGTTTGGGAGGAGACCCTCCCGGCGCCTTCCTCCATCCGGGGTTCCGGCCTCGGGCGCAAACAGGTTTTCTCGGGCGGCAAGGGGCTGCGGGCGAAAGGGGCCGGCGTGGACGGCGGGGAGGCCATCGCGGTGCTGGACGATGTGGCCGCGTTTTTCCGGATCGGGGACGCGGAGCAGGAGTTCGCCGTAAAGAAAATTCAGCCGGACGCCAAAGGCAATCAGCATGTGAGGTTGAACCAGACGTACCGCGGGCTGAGGGTTTTCGGCGGCGAGATGATCGTTCACTTCGACCGGAGCGGTCAGGCGTACGAAGTCAGCGGCCAATACACGCCCGATATCAACGTGGGGATCGTCCCGTCGATTAAAACCTCCCGGGCTGTCCGCATCGCCCAGGAGGACTTGCTGGGCATGGGGCGCCCTGAGGGCACGCTTGAAAAAGAGCCGGAACGGGTTGTTTTCGCGTATGAGGCGGAGCCCCAACTGGCCTACGAGCTTGTGCTTGCGGATGGAGCCCGGGGGCGCTGGCGGTACTGGATCGATGCGTTAAAGGGCAGTATCCTGCTGCGGTATAACGACCTCAAACGAATCGACCCCCCGACGGAGGATGGGGAGCCTGCGGCGGTTACGGGCAACCGCCTCCCGCGCGAGGGCGGTGAGGTTGTCGGTGTGGACGGGTGGCTCGAGAGCACCGGGCATTACTACCTGTACAACACCGTGCAAAGCTGGCGCGTGCGGAATGCGGCCCCCCTCTCCTCCGGGTATCCGGACGCGGAGACGTATGCCTTCCGCGACACGCCGGACTGGGGCGATTCCGATCCGGACGAAATGTCGGCCGCGTATAACGTCAATGTGGTCCAGCAGTATTATCAGCAGGTTCACGGGCGGAGCAGTTACGACGGCAACGGTACCGTGGCGGACGCCTATGTGCATCAGTTGGATCGCGGGCGCCCGATGGCCAATGCCTATTGGGACGGGATCGCGATGCATATCGGCGACGGTGACGGCACGACGGCTGATAGTCTCGCGGTGCTCGACATTTTCGCCCACGAATATACGCACGCGGTGACAGATCATACCTGCGATCTCGTCTATGCCAACGAGTCGGGCGCGCTGAACGAGTCCTTTTCGGACATTTTCGGCGTCTGCGCGGAGTTTTACGGCCAGCCGGACGGCCGATCGAGTTATCCTGCCGCGCTCCCTGGCCATGCGGACTGGCTGATGGGTGAAGACTGCTGGCTTTCCACACCTGCGCTTCGCGACATGCGGAATCCCGCCAACGCCGCCACGGTTGGGGCAGGGGGCCGGCAGCCGACCCGGTACAAGGGCTCTTTTTGGTACAGCGGCACGGGGGACAACGGCGGCGTCCACCAGAATTCCGGCGTCCAGAATTTTTTCTTCTATCTGCTGTGCGAAGGCGGTTCCGGGACGAATGACGCGTCGCCCTACGCGTACGACGTGAAGGGAATCGGGATCACCAACGCCGAGCGTGTGGCGTATCAGGCCCTGTCCGTCCACTGCACCGCCAACACCACGTACTCCACCATCCGCACGGCCTGGATATCGGCCGCAATGGATCTGGACGTGAAGTGGGTGCGCAGCGTCCGGCAGGCCTGGAATGCGGTTCTGGGGCTGCCGCCGCCGCCGCCGTTCGCGGTTCTCTCGGCATCGGAGCTGCCCGCAGGCCGGGTGGGCTCTTGGTACTCCGCCACCCTGCGCGCGGGCAACGGGATCGCCCCCTATGTCTGGCAATTTCTGGAGGGCGAACCGTCGCCGGCCTGGCTGACGCTGGACGCCTCCGGGGCACTCACCGGTCTGCCGCCGCCGGAAGCCGAGGGCACGGCGGCATTCAAGGTGACGGTGACGGATGCGGCGGGCGAGGTGGTGACCAACCAGTTCAGCCTGACGGTCCGCGCGCCGTTTGGGACCCCGTACGAGGAGACGTTTGAAAACGGCGGACAGGCTCCGGACAGTTGGGCGCAGACGATGGTGGTGAACGGGCAGCCGTGGACGTTCGGCGGCGGCAGCCCCTACGGGCGGCCCGGCGGGGGATATGCGGGCAGCGTGTATTGCGCAAGTCTGGCCGTGGTGGAACAGGCGTTGGCCGGAACCGTCACCCGGCTGGAGTCGCCCATGATCGATTTCGGGGCAAGCGTCCGTGCCGGGCGGTTGACCTTCTGGCACTACATGGCGCCTTGGGATGGCGGGCAGGACACGCTGCGGGTCTATTATAAAACGTCATATGAGGGCGCATGGACGCAAATCGCCGAATTCGCCTCGGCCACCGAGACGTGGACGCAGCGCGTGGTGGACTTGCCGGAGCCCAACCGCTCGTATTATATCGCTTTCGAGGGGGGCGCCAATTACGGGTACGGGGTTCACATCGACAATGTGCGGATTTTTGACCCGGTCCCGCCGCTCACCCTGACCGATCCCGAACGCCTTCCGGACGCATGCACCGAGCGGTTTTACAGCTACGCCCTCACAGCGGCGGGAGGCATGGGAGGGTATACGTTCGAGGTGGTGGCCGGGGCGCTCCCCACAGGCATGGTCCTGAGCGCGGACGGTGTGGTCACCGGGACGGTGGCTACGGTTCAAAGCGCGGAGTTCACGGTCCGGGTCACGGATTCGGGACTGGTGGAAACCTCGGCGGTGTTCCGTCTGGATGTCACGTTGCCGCCCGCCGATCTGTTTTTCGAGGGGTTTGAACACAAGGGACTTTTGCCTGCCGGCTGGTCGAACGAGTTTGTGGTCGAGACGCTGGATTGGCGTTGCCAGACGGGCGGCGGAGACGGGAATTCGCTTTACCCGTACCACCAGCCGTCGACCGCGCACAGCGGGGAGTACAACGCGACATTGTTCTTCAAGACCTCAGATGTGTTCCAGTTGGACGATGACCACAAGACCCGGCTGGTGTCCCCGGCGATCAACCTCAGCAAGACCCCTGCGACGCCCCGTCTCGTCTTCTGGCATTGCATGACCGAACTCGAGGACGGCCAAGACGAGCTAAGGGTTTACTGCAAGACTTCGGCCGAAGGCGCATGGATTCCCCTTGCGACGTACACGTCGAATGTTCCGGTGTGGACAGAGCGGATGTTGATGTTGCCCTCTTCGTCCACGTACTATCTCGCGTTCGAGGGGAACGCGCGTTTCGGGAACGGCGTCTGCATTGACGACATCCGCATCACGGACGAATCCAGTGCGCCGGTCATCACGAGTTCGGTGTTGCCGGACGGGTTGGTGGGGCAGTCGTACAGTCAGGCGCTGGCGGCGTCGGGCGGGGTTGAGCCCTACACATGGGCGGTGGCGGCCAACGCCTTGCCGCAAGGGCTTGGACTCCGCCCGGACGGCGTGATCACCGGAGTGCCCGCACGGGCCGAAACAGCGTCGTTCGCTGTGCGGGTCACGGGGGCTGACAGCTACGCCTCGACCAATCTGTTCACCCTGCGGATCAATCCGGTGCAGGGCAGCCCGTATGCCGAGTCCTTTGAGAATGGCGGGGCTATCCCGCCGGGGTGGACGTTGCAGACGGTGTTCGGAACTCAAGGCTGGACCTATCGCACGGGCAGCCCGGACGGCACGCCGGCGGCGGCGCACAGCGGTTCGTATAACGCCTGTTTCTATTCCGATTCAGCGACCGGATACCGGTCCAAGCTGATCTCCCCGATGCTTGACCTGGGCGTCGGCTCGACGAACGTCCAGCTCACGTTCTGGCTCTGCATGGCGCCCTTTAGCGCAAACGGGGCTCAGGATCATTTGACGGTTTTCTATAAAACCCATGAGGCCGGAACGTGGATGGTCTTAACCAATTACACGTCGGCCGTGACGGTATGGACACAGCAGACCCTGGCGCTGCCGAATCCGACGCGGACCACCTACATCGCGTTTGAAGGGATTGCGAACGGGGGGCAGGGCGTCTGCATTGACGATATGGATGTCACGGGCGATATGTTCACACTTGCCTCATGGAAGGCTGAGCACTTCAGCGAGGCCGAACTGGCGGATGAGCTCATCTCCGGCGACCAGGCGGATCCGGACGGGGACGGTGTCCCGAACGGGCTCGAATTCGCCATGGGGCTGGATCCGCGGGTGTTTGACACCGAGGGGCTTCCTTTCGGCGGGGTCGTGGCGGGGTATCTCACGCTTTCTTTCCGCATGGACAAGGATGCGTTCAATGCCGGCACCCGTTATGTGGTCGAGGCGTGTACGGACCTGATCCAGCAGGACTGGACAACCGTCGACGTGTCCGAGTACCTGCGCGCGGACAGTAACACATGGTGGCAGGCTTTCTTCCGGCACGACGTGGCGGTCACGAACGCGCCCCAGCGCTTCCTGCGCCTGAAGGTCACGCTTCCGTAGGGAACCGTGGGGTTGCCGGGCGCATCCGTCAACCGGCTACTTGACAGTAATCGGTTAGTGACAGGGGGGGGCATGCGAGTCGAGCGCGTGTTTTGTTCTGCCCGCCTT
>JALHET010000152.1 GCA_022839525.1 Lentisphaerota bacterium | reverse complement strand
GCTGGCGCAGCACAAGAGCCAGAGCGAATGGCTCGACGCGACGCAGGGCATGGGCTCGTACGTGGAAAGCATGGCGGACGCCGCGCGTGAGGTCGGCGCCCGTTTCGGCGCGTGCGAGTACGCGGAGGGCTGGCGCCGGCACAACCACATGGGTTATTGCGGGGCGGACTTCGCGCCGTTGGAGACGCTGCTGGCCCGCGTGCTGAAACGCGTGGACAGCAGTCCGAAATGACGGTGGATATGGTGCGGTCAAGTGAAGCGGTTTTAGTATAAACACGAAAAGGAGGGTAGAATCATGGCAAGAGCAATCAGCAAATTGGCACCGGCCTGGTGGGATTACACCACGCTAGACAGCGAGATCCTGAACGATGCGGCGAAACTGACGGCAAAGGATCTGGAGCAGTTGTCGCGCCCCGGCTTCAAAGTCAGCATCTACGACACGGTAGAGGAATTCTACACGGCGGAAGCGCTGGAATATATTGAGGCCTGGAAGCAGACCACGCCGGATAATCCGACAGGCGTGTGCGGGCCGATCGGGCCGACCGAGCAGTTGCCGCTGGTGGCGCGGATCGTGAACGCGATCGGGCTGAGCCTGCGTGACGCGCACTTCTGGGGCATGGACGAGTGGATTGAGAACGGCAAGACGGTTTCCCCGACGCATCCGCTCTCATTCGCGAAATGCGATAAGGAGCTGTGCTTCGACCGCATCCGCCCCAAACTGAAAATGCCCGCGAAGAACATGCACTTCCCGACCGGCGATCTGGCAGCCTTTACCCGTTCCTTCGATGAGGTCAAGTGCCTGCTGATGCAGGGCGGGCAGGGCGAGATCAAGCACTGGGCCTTCAACGATCCGCCCAAGCGCGAGGGCGCCTACAAGGACGCGCCGCCGTCGCCCGCGGAATACCGCAAGCTTGCCACCCGCATTGTGGACCTGCATCCGGTGACGGTCATTCAGAACGCGCGCACCTCGGGCGGCGGCAACGTGTCGATGGTGCCGACGCGCGCCTCGACCGTCGGGCCGGTCGAGACGTGGAAAGCCGCGAAGGTTTCCATCTGGCATCCGGGGCATCACGACAACCCGTTCGGCATCCGGCTTTCGGCGCTGATGATTTCCAAGCGCATTCCCGACAGCAGCGTGCCGATGTCGCTCTTGGCGGATCACCCGAACGTCCATTTCAACTATCTCCGCAAGGGGATCGGCGAGGTGGCTGTCGAGATGCACTGAGGAGCGTGTCATGCGGGAACTGAAAACGATTGCGGCGGGGCACGTGTGCCTTGATATCATACCGACCTTTCTGCGCGGCGCGGCCGCGCTTGACCAGGTGATGCAGCCCGGCAAGCTGGTGGACATGGGGCCTGCGGTCCTTTCCACCGGCGGGTCGGTCGCGAACACCGGTCTGGCACTGAAGCGTCTCGGGCTGCCGGTGCGCCTCATGGGCAAGGTCGGCAAGGACGCGTTCGGCGCGGCGGTCTGCGACATTTTCCGCTCGCATGACGAGACGCTGGTGAAGACCATGATTACCGATCCGGCGGTGGCGACCTCCTACACGGTAGTGATCAGCCCGCCGGGGATCGACCGCGTCTTCCTGCATTGCCCGGGCGCGAACGACACGTTCGGCGCGGACGACGTGACCCCGCAGTTGCTGGACGGCATGGACGTGTTCCACTTCGGCTACCCTCCCCTGATGAAGGCGTTCTACAGCGGATCGGGCGAACTGATGCGCCTGTACAAGAAGGTCAAGGAGTGCGGGCTGGCGACGTCGCTGGACATGGCGCTGCCCGATCCGCAGTCGCCCGCGGGACAGGCGGACTGGCCCGCGATCCTGAAGCAGGCGCTTCCGTTTGTGGACATCTTCGCGCCGAGCAGCGACGAGATCGTCTACATGCTGCACCGCGAGCAGGGGCTGAAAGTGCGCGCGCGGGCCGCCGAAGGCGTGCCGATGGGCGGGCTGGTCGAGGACGACGTCCGCGCTCTCGCGGGCGAGCTGATTGCGCTGGGTGTGGCGGTGGTGATGCTCAAGCTCGGCAATCAGGGCGCGTATCTGCGCGTGACCGCCGACGGGGCGCGGCTTGCGGCTTGCGGCTGTTTCCCGGCGGCGGCGTGTCAGGCGTGGGCGGGCGCGGAGTTCTTCGCCCCCTGTTTCGACGCGAAGGTCGCGGGCACGACGGGTTCCGGGGACTGCACGGTGGCGGGACTCCTGGCGGGTATCGCCAAGGGGTTCGGCCCGGCCGAAAGCGTGCGCACGGCGGTGGCTGTGGGTTCGGCGAGCGTCGAGAAAGCGGATGCCACGAGCGGTGTGCCGTCATGGTCGGTGCTGGACGCGCGGATCCGCGCGGGGTGGGGCCGCGAGACGCCCAAGGTGGCCTTCAGAACGGCGCGGGCATAAAAAACGCGCGTTTGCGCTATTTCCGGCTACGCTGAAAACGCCGGCGGGACGGCACGGAGGCCGTCCCGCCGGTGCGTCCGCACGTATTTTCGCAGTCCCAAACAGAGGGGCAGCGTTTTGCGTGTTCTGAAATTCTAAATTGACTGGGGGAGGTTAACACGGGGGCGTGGGGGCGCAGAGGCGCGGGGGCTGGGAGAGGGGGCGGATGTGTTTAAGAGTAAACGATATAGTTAAGGATGAGGGATTGTATCGGGACTTACGAACAAACCAATATTGGAAAAGGAGACGTACACGGGGCGGGGAAGTTCTAAAGTTCAAGGTTGAGTGGGAGGATTCAGAATGTACAATGTACAAATACACCCCGTGCAATGGGACTGGACTGCGTATCGCCGCGGAGACCAGTCGGTGGCGTTTGCAGATCCCCGAAGGAAAGATTGTCGATGCAAGCGGACGATATAAAACGATGTCTGGCGGTGCTTGGCGTGCTCCTTGGCGTTGTGGTTGTTGGTCTTGGCGCGGACTGGCCCCAATGGCGCGGGTTGAATCGGGACGGCCACTCGCCGGAGACCGGTCTCCTGAAAACCTGGGGCGAAGACGGCCCCAGGCGGCTGTGGGTGGCGGATGGGCTGGGGGACGGCTATTCCTCGGTGACCGTGGTCAATGGCAGGATTTATGCAATGGGCATGCCCCGGGGCAGCAAGGAGGGCTTCATTTCCGTGTTTGGCCTCGACGGCAACCTGCAGCAGCGGATAGCCTATGGAGAGGAATGGAGCAAGAGCTATGCGGGCGGCCGGTACGCGCCCACGGTCGATGGCGACCGCCTCTACCTGATGACGGGATTTGGACGGCTTGTCTGTGTCGACCACCGGCGGGGGGCGGTCCTGTGGGCGGAGGATGTCGCCGGGAAATTCGGCGGCCCATCGCCCGTGCATGGTTTTGCCGAGGCTCCCCTGATCGACGGGGACAAGGTGATCTGCACGCCGGGGGGCAAAGACGCGAGTCTGGTGGCGCTCGATAAACACAACGGATCGGTGGTCTGGACCAGCCGGGGATTCAGCGAGCCGGCGGCGTATTGCTCGCCGCTTCTGGTGGTGCGGGGCGGCAGCAGACAGGTCGTGACCATTACCGAAAAGCATGTGGTGGGGCTGGATGCCGGAACCGGCCGGCTGATCTGGCGCCAGCCGCAGGATCCCGATGCAAAAGACCCCTGTCATGCGATTACCCCGGTCCATAGCGACGGCGTCATTTATGTCACGAGCGGACATGGCAAGGGCGGGCAGTTGCTGGAACTCTCCCCCGATGGGCAGCAGATCCGGCAGAAATGGACGGATCAGACCCTGAACAGCAACTTTGGCGGCGTCGTGGCCGTCGCGGGATATCTTTACGGATCCAATTCGAAGGGCATGTGGGTCTGTCTGGACATCAAGACCGGCCGCGTGATGTATAAAACCAAGGGCGTTGGCGGTGGCTCAATCGCCACCGCCGACGGCATGCTCTACTGCTATGGGTCGAAGGGCGTGGTGGGGCTGGTCCGGGCCGGGCCGGATGGCGGTGAACTGGCCGGCACCGTGAAGATCGACCGCGGCGATGGTGCGCATTGGACCCATCCGGTGATCGCCGGCGGACGGCTCTACATCCGCCATGGTGATGCCCTGCTGGTGTTTTCGATAGTGCGGTAGTTCAACGGCACAGGTTCCGGTTGTGTTGTACTCGGTGGACTTCCCCCCCAGACTCAAGCGAAAATTGGCGCAGGTGCTCAAGGCGGTTCACACGATAGGAAAGACCTAATATACAATGCACAAATACGACACCCCTATATGCCGCTCACACTCCCGGCTTGACCCGCGATAACCTCTCTGCCATTCTTCTCGGTCGTAACGGGGCACTTTATCCGAGACCTTTTCTTTAGGTTAGACCGACATGTCTTGTCAGAAAGCATACAAAACGGGTCTTCTACTCTTCTACTCTCGGGCCGACGGCACGCACCACAGTGCGCTTGTCCTGGGTGAGCACGCCGAAGCGGTCGCCGCTTTTGTCCGGATGATCGGGATGGACGTTGTGGAGTTTTTGGGTTGAACGGCGATGAATGACTCCACGACCGCGCATTCCCTGTCGCCCCGCCTCGCCAGAGTCGCTTTTGCAGCCATGGTGGTGGTGTACTTTTTTTCGTACTTCCAGCGCACGGCGGTGCCGGGGACGATCTTCAACGAACTGCAGTCCGACCTCGGATTAAGCGCGTCCTCCGTTGTTCTGATGGGCTCGATGTTCACATGGATCTATGGCGGAATGCAGATTGTGGTGGGTTTTCTGGCGGACCGCTACGGAGGCACCCGCACGTTTCTTTTTGGCGGCATGATCATGTTTGCGGGCGCCGCGTGTTTTCCGCTGACCCATTCTGTTGGCGCATTGTACACTGCGCGTGCGATCACCGGATTCGGAGCCAGCTTCATCTATCTGAGCATTGTCAAAGAGCTGGACCGGCTTTTCGGCACCCGCAATTTCACCGCCTGGCTGGGGGTGTTGATCGCCGTGGGATATTGCGGGGGGATGACCGCCACGTTGCCGTTCGAACGTGCGGCAGCGGCGTTCGGCTGGCGGCACGCGCTGCTGGCGGTTGCGGCGTTGATCCTCGTCGCACTGGCGATCTCAGGGCTGGTTTTGCGGCGACTCGGGCCGGCACCGCGTGCCGCGCTGCCGTTGCCGCTGACCTGTTTGGGTGAAATCTTCCGCCAGCGGCGCTGCTGGCCTTTGCTGGCCAGCAGCCTCATCTCGTTCCCGCTTATGTTCGTTATCCAGACCGTGCTCGGCAAGAAGTTTCTTCAGGATTTCGGCGGTCTGAGTTCGCCGTTGGCGGCGGCCTCTATTCTCATCATGGCCACGGTCAGCACCGTCTGCGTCATGCTGGGAGGCATCTTGCCCCGGCGGCTGGGGAAGAGACGTAAACCGTGGTTGCTTGCCGGATCGATCATGATCCTCGCCGCTACCGTGCTCTTGCTGGCTGGGACGCTACTACGGGCACCCGGCTGGCTGTTTCTGGTCGGGTACATCTTTCTGGCCGCTTCTAGCATCGCGACGCCGTCGAACACCACGACCATGAAAGAATTGA
>JALHET010000151.1 GCA_022839525.1 Lentisphaerota bacterium | reverse complement strand
TTCAACCGAACAGTTTCCGCGCATTCCGAGACGTGAGTTCCGCCACGCGCCCAACCGTTGTCTTACGTACCTCCGCCAAGCACGCCGCCACATGCGTCACAAACGCGGGTTCATTGCGCTGCCCCCGCCTTGGAAGCGGCGCAAGAAAAGGCGTGTCGGTCTCGATCAGCAGCCGTTCGTCCGGCACAAACGCCGCGCTTTCGCGCAACCGGTCCGCATTACGGAACGTCACGATCCCGCTGAAACTGATGGCCATCTGGCGATCCAGCAACTGCCGCGCGAAATTCTTGTCTCCCGTGAAACAATGGATCACCCCGCGCAAACGGTTCCCCCGCCACGGCGTCTCGTCCAGCACGCGCAGCGTCGCCTCGTCCGCCTCGCGCGTGTGGATGACCACCGGCAAAGCCCACTCGTCCGCCAGCCGCAACTGCGCGGCGAACAACGCGCACTGCGCGTCCGCGGTCTCGGGGCGGTAATGGAAATCCAGTCCCGTCTCGCCCACCGCCGCCAACGCCGCGTGTCCGGCAAGCTGGCGCAGGGTGTCGGCCAGCACACCCGGTTCCGCCGACCCCGCCTGATCGCGGTCGAACCCCAGCGCGAACCGCACGTTTTCCGGATAAGCCCGCGCCGCCGCCAGTGCGCCGGCATTCAGCCCTGCGCTGCCGCCGACCGCGACGATCCGGCGCACGTCGGCCGCAAACGCCCGTTCGATCAGGGCGACAGTCTCGGCCGGGGAACCCTCGAAATGCGCGTGCGTGTCGTAATAGCCGTCAACGTTCATGCCTGTCCCTGTCCGCCGTTTCTCATCACCCCGCCGCACTCCCGCCGTCATACCGGGAACACGAACCTCCGCTCGAACGGGAATGCGTTGTCCAGATGCCGGATCACAGGCGTCCCCTCCTCCGGTTGCCCCAGCACCTCAATCACATCGAAACGGTAAAACAGATTCGGGTAGTTCGTCTTGCGAAGATAAGCCGCCGCCGCGCGGTTCAGGGCATGCCGCTTGTCCTTGTCCACCGCCCTCAGCGGACGGCCAAAGTCTTCCCGCCGGCGCGTCTTAACCTCCACGAACACGAGGATTTCGCCTTTCCGGACGATAAGGTCGATCTCGTCGTGCCGGGTGGGCCGCACGTTCCGCCCCAGCACCTCGTAGCCTTGCGTCTTCAGGTATGTTGCCGCCTGTTCCTCGCCCCATGTGCCGACTGCCGCTGAACGCGGCAGAGGCTTGTCCGCGCCGCCGCGTCCCGCAAACCGTTCAAGCAGCCTGGAGACACTCCCCCCCATCGCGTCATCTCTGCACGGCGTTACGGCCGGCGTCAAAAGCCTTGATGTTGATGTCGATCAGCCTGGCGGAAATGCGCTCGCGCATCGCCTGCAGCCATGTCTCCTCGTCAAAAGGGGTCAGCGTGGAGATCGCCCCAGCAATCACCATGTTCATGGTGCGGCTGTTGCCCACGTCAATGGCCATGGCCATAGCCTGCAGATAGATGGCGTTCGGAAACTCCGCGCGCAGCCGCTCGTCCAAGTCCGTCACAGCCGCCTGCTGTCCGCTTGACACCGTGACCGGCGTCATGTCCATGCTGTTGATCAGCACCTTGCCGCCCGCCGCCAGCAGGTGCCGCCAGCGCAACGCCTCCAGCCGCTCGAACGAGACCAGCAGGTTACTCGCGCCGTCCGGTATGATCGGCGAGAAAACCTTCTTACCGAAACGTACCTGGCTGATCACGCTGCCGCCGCGCTGCGCCATGCCGTGGATTTCGCTCTTCTTGACATCCAGCCCCGCCAGCGTCGCGGTCTTGGCTACGATGTCGCTTGTCAGCAAAATCCCCTGCCCGCCCACGCCGACCAAAGAAATGTTTGTGATTTTATCATTCATGCTCTTCTCCTCTATCAATCCTCTTTTTAACACAATTTCGAATACAGCAAAAGCGTAACCGAGTCAGGATATAGCCCGTTTTCTCATCGTGATGTCATCTTCGTTTTCTGTCGCTATATCTTTGATTCGCTCACGCGCGACCCCCACATAATCAACTTGAACCTTTTTGAACAGATGCACATCCTGATTGCGCTCAATACCAACATAACTCCGCCCTTCCAACGCAGCAGCAACAAGAAAACTCCCGCTCCCAAAAGCGTTGTCAAGCACCAGTGCTCTAGGCTCGGTAAAGGTCCGGATTAAATACCGCCCGAGTTCAACCGGTTTCTGCGTTGGATGCCACACCGGCCCCTCGCTCTCGGCGGTTTTGAAATAGACGACATCTGTAGGATAGCGCGCACCACTACTCTTTACACGCGCCGGCTGGAAATCACCGTAGCTACCGGACAATTGGTTTTTCCGCACACCTTTATCATACGGCTCTCCACTATTCATCTGTGGGTTGTAAACGGGTTGCCTAGCATAAAAAACGCACACATCCTCATGCTTTCTGAGCGGTTGCCTTTTAGCGTTCAAGAAATTTGTGGGTTTGGATTTTTCCCAAACGATTTTGTATTTGAACCATGCCTCGTTGCTCAAAATAACTCTGGCGGTGAAAATCCCCTGCGCGGTTAGAACCACGACCCCTCTCGGCTTAAGAATCCTGCGGTATTGTTCCCAAAGCATATCCAAGGGTATGAGACTGTCCCACTTATTTTGAGTTGTCCCGTAAGGCAGATCGCACAGCACCAAGTCTACGCAGGCATCGGGAAAAAACGGCAATACCTCCAGACAATCGCCTTCGAAAAGCGTGTTCTTAATATCACGAAGCTTAAGCTTGCTCTTCGGAACAAAACATCGTCCATCGTTAGGATCATATGCCGACACAGGTGGACTCGAACTGCTCTCCTCTGGCCGATCATCGTTTGCTGGCCAAAAAAGCATCTGGCCATTTTGCAACAACCCCGGACATTCACGGTGAGTCAGCAAGGTCATTCCATTGCGCAGCAAACAGTCATGCGTTTTGGGCGATTCGACATCCACCATTTCGCGCACCATCGAAGCAGACAGTAATTTTCCGATATGGGCGCTGGCAAAAGCCAAAAGCGGTTCCATATCAGTACGTATCGGCGTCCCGCGCGGATATTTGAATGTCTTTTTTTTACCCATAATAAGAAGAAGAATGTGACCGGCTACCGCACCCGTTTGATCGCGTCGAATTTGCAGACCTGCGGGCACAGGTCACACCCAGAGCACTGCACCGGATCGATATGCGCCTTGTAACGCTTTCCTTCAACAACCGTTTCGCCCCTTTCAATCGCAGGGCAGCCCAACTTGAAACATGCGCCGCAAGCCTTGCATTTTTCCGCATCCACCTCGAAAGTAGCGGCGTTCATCAGCTTGGCCGCGATGCGGCAAGGTCCGCCAGCCACCACCACTGAAGGCTCATCCGCGTCCAACTCTTCCGCCAACACCTTTTCCAGTGTCTTGAGATCGTATGCGTTGACCTTCACAACGCGCCGGAACCCCATGGCCTTGGCGACCTCCGCTATATCCGTGACCGGCGCGGGATCGCCGCACAGGGTCTTGCCCGACCCCGGATTGTCCTGATGCCCGGTCATGCCGGTGATCCGGTTGTCGAGCACGACCGTCGTGGTCCTGCCGCCGTTGTACAGCACATTCAAGATACCGGTCATGCCGGAATGGAAAAAGGTCGAATCGCCGATCACCGCGCAAGTCCGCCCTTGATGTCCGGCCTTTTCCATGCCGAAGGCGTTGCCGACGCAGGCGCCCATGCAGATTGTCGTGTCCATCGCGTTGAGCGGAGGGAACGCGCCCAGCGTGTAACAGCCGATGTCGCCGGTGACAGTCGCGCCCAGCTTGGCCAAAATGTAAAAAACACCGCGATGGCCGCAACCGGCACACAAGACCGGCGGTCGCGTCGGCAGCCCCTTATCAGCACGCCTGATCTCCGGCATCTCCACATCGCCCAACAGCTCTTTGCGCAAAGCCAGCAACCGCATCGGGTTCAGCTCGAGCATGTTCAATTCGGTTGAGTGCTTAACCAAGCTGATGCCTGCCGCACGCGCCTGTTCTTCGATAAACGGGTCCAGTTCCTCAATCACCAGTACCTTTTCGACACCCGCCGCAAAGTTTTTTACCAGCTCGACAGGGAACGGATTGGAGAGCCCCAGCTTCAGGACAGCGAACTCGGGGAAAACCTCTTTCACGTATTGGTAGGTCACGCCGGAGGTGATGATCCCCAAACGCTTGTCGCCTTCGTCAATGCGGTTGAACGACGCCTCACAGGCGAAAGCCCGCAACGCCTCGGTGCGCTCCTGCGCCATGAGCCGCTGTGAGCGCGCGAACATCGGCACCGGTATATAGCGCGTGATGTCTTTGACATACCCGACGCCCTCGGCTTTGCCCGGCCCGAAATCGTCACCGACATCCACCACCGTCGAGGTATGCGAGGTACGTGTGGTCAGGCGCACAAAAGCAGGCACTTTGAATTTCTCAGAAATTTCAAAAGCCGCGATGACCATATCAAAGGCCTCTTGGCTGTCGGCTGGCTCGAACAGCGGCGCGCGCGCGAACTTGACCAAGTTGCGCGAGTCCTGCTCGTTCTGCGAACTGTGCATGCCCGGATCATCGCACGACACGATCACCAGCCCTCCGTTGGCGCCCACATAGGTGTAGGTCATCAACGGATCCATCGCCACATTCAGACCCACATGCTTCATGGACGTCAGCGCGCGCGCGCCCGCGATCGACGCGCCGATCGCGACTTCCATGGCGACCTTCTCGTTCACCGCCCACTCGCAGTTGATGCTATCTTTGAACTTGGCCACATTCTCCATGATCTCAGTGCTCGGCGTGCCCGGATAGGCCGAGGCCACCGCACACCCCGCTCTGCAGGCCGCCCACGCAACCGCCTCATTGGCTGATAACAGTATCTTTTGACTCATTCTCGTCTCCCACATTCATCCAAAGCCATTTGAAAAGTGATACCATAACTCGATTCCGTTTCCCTGTCACCTCCATAAACCGGAAAATGCTGGATCCGCGGTATGCCGTAGTCATGAACACTGTAGCGAAACAGCGGTGTCCATGACTATGTATACCGCAATCACACTGTCGGCCGACAAAATGCCGTTGCGGATTTCCTCCGGCTGGGGTATCCTTTTTTTATGAATATTTACAAGCGTCCTTTTTTACTCCCCCGCGTGGGGCGGATGGAACAGGTGGCATCCATTCGCCGTTTGGTCGCGGATGACGGCAAGGAACGGGGCATGCGTGTGCTGGAGGTCAACTCCGGAAACGGACTCTCTTTCACGGTCTATCCCGACCGCGGCATGGACATCGGGCAGGCTTATTACAACGGCACGCCGCTTGCATGGGTCTCGCGCAACAGCGGGGTCGCCCCCCATTTCTATGACCCGGAAGGCTTCGAGTGGTTGCGGAGTTGGGGCGGTGGCCTGTTGACGGGTTGCGGCCTGCTCAATGTCGGCGGGCCGAACACGGCAAACGGCGAACGCCACGGCCTGCACGGGCGGCTGAGCCACATCCCCGCCGAAGAGGTC
>JALHET010000150.1 GCA_022839525.1 Lentisphaerota bacterium | reverse complement strand
CAACCCTGTCTCCATCACCGAGGACGCCTATGCCGTAGACGTGCTGCGCATCTTCGAGAAGTACAAGATCGACGACCTGCCCGCCGTGGATGCCGAAGGCCGCCTGACCGGTTACGTCGATATCCAAGACCTGCCCAAGATGAAGGTCATGTGAACCCGCCTGCCGCAGAGAACGTTAAAAAGAATGGCTCTTGCAAAATCAAAAGAGCCTGACTGGGGAAGGTTGGGCGGTTTCCCCGAAACTGCCGAGGACGGCTCGGAGAGCCGTCCCTACCATTAAGACTTAAAGGTTTCTTATGATGAACATGTCCATCGTGCTTCTCGCGCAGGCCGCCGCGCCCGGTGCGCAGCAAGGCGCTTTCGAAGCCGCCTTCGCGCTCTTCGACCGCGGCGGCCCGGTGATGTGGCCGATCCTCGTCTGCTCGCTGATGGGGCTCACCGTCACGTTCGAGCGGCTTTTCGCCTTTTGGAAATACAATACCGCCAATTTCTATTTCCGGAAAAAGCAGGGCGAGCTGATCGCCCTCACCCGCAAAGGCCGTTTCGACGAGGCCGTCGCCTGCGCGAAACAGGCCGATTCGCCGGCCTGCCGTGTGCTGGCCCAGGCGCTCGTGAACCGCGAGGCCGGTTTTCAGGAGACGCTGGAGGCCGCTTCGCAACTGGAGCTGAACCGCCTGCGCCGCGGCCTCTCGGTGCTCGACACGACCATCACCGTCGCGCCCATGCTCGGCATCCTCGGCACCGTCACCGGCATCATCAACACCTTCAACATGCTCAACGCCGCGGGCATGGAGAACCCCGCCAGCGCCACCGCAGGCATCGCCGAGGCGCTCATCACCACCGCCGCCGGCCTGATCGTCGCCATCGCCTGCCTCTTTCCCTTCAACTACCTCGTCGCGCAACTGAAGCGCCGCACCACCGAACTGGAACAGCTTATCCACCAGTTCGGGCTGGCCTATAACACCGGCGCCCGCGCCGGAGAGCGAACCGCTGCGGACGGCTCGGAGATGGTGCGCGAGGATTAGAGGTTACACGTTTCAGGTTTCTGGTTTCTGGTGACAGGTTTCTGATTCCAGGTTACGGTTTGCTGTTTACAGGCAACTGCCTATTGGCCACTGGCTACTGGTTACTTTAGGACACGATACCCTTATGCGACTGAGTTCAGGCTACGAAGACCGCAAAGCGAGAGTGGAAATGATCTCCCTCATGGATGTCATGTTCCTGATCCTCGTCGTTTTTGTCTACTCGATCTTCTCAATGTCCGTCCACCGCGGTTTGAAAGTCGAGCTGCCCGCCGCGCAAGGCGCGCCGGAAAAAGGCGAGCGGGCCGTCATCACCCTTACGGCGGACAACACCCTCTACCTGAACAAGCGCCTGATGCCCTTCAACGACCTCGTGCGTTCCGTGACCCTGCTCTGGCGCGAAACGTCGACCCCCGTGCTGATCAGCGCGGATAAGGCCGCCCCCATCGGCACCGGCATCGAGCTGCTCGGCAAACTCAAGGCCGGCGGCGTGGAGCGCGTCACCTTCCAAGTCAGCGGAGAGTAGGTAGCGGGGAGGTTACATGTTCTCATCCGACCATATCGTCTGCTTCATGCTCGCCGCCGTTCTGCACCTGCTCGGGCTGCTGCTTGCGGGACAGCACTTGGCGCACCCGCCTGCGGACGATACCCTGCCCGAACTCAACGTCACGTCGGTCGAGCTGACGCTGGAGGGCGCGGCGCCCGATGCGGCGATCCCGGCCGCGTCAGGTCGCGCGCAGCGCCCCGACGCGCTTTCGGAAAACACGGCGCCCGTCCCGCGGCCCGTTCCCGCAGAGCCGCCGCCCCTGCCGCCGCCCGCGCCGCTTCCAGAGCCCGCCCTTGCGCTTCCGGCCGCACAGCCGCTCTCCGGACCCGCGCCCGCGCCCGTGCGGGAGTTGCCCGACCTGCCCAGCCCGACCGACACATCAGACCAGTCCGACCCGGCCGACACCCCCGCGCCATCCGGCCCGGCCGCCACACTCGAATCAGGCGGCGGCGCCTCCGGACAAGTCAACGCCCACCCCTCGCTGGAGAGCGCCATCCGGCCGACTTACCCGATCGCTTCGCGCCGGCGCGGCGAAGAGGGCACCGTGATTCTCGATGTGTCTGTGGGCGCGGACGGTCGCGCCGCGGCTGTCACCCTCGTGTCGTCCAGCAGCTTTCCGGATCTGGACCGCGCAGCCGTGCGTGCCGCCGAACAGGCGCGTTTCAATCCCGGCACGCGCAACGGCAAGCCCGTCGCTTCCACCGCGCGCCTGACCCTGATCTTCCGCCTCCGCGACGAGTAATGCCCGGACGGCACGGAGGCCGTCCCCCCACACGGGAACGCGCAACGCGCCGGAGGGCGGACCTCCGCGTCCGCCGCAGAGTACCCCTCTCAGTTGTCCAACTGCTTGAAGAAAAGGATGCGGTGGTCGTGGTAGCCGACCGAGCGGCTGACGTCATTGCCGTCCGGGCCCAGATCCGCCTCATCCTTCTGGTCGTCGTAGCGGTTGTTGTTGTGCTGGTACCACGGCGAGACGCGCCTGTTGTCCGTGTAACAATCGACGGTCAGCACCGAGCCGGCCGCCGTCCGCCTCGGGTACGGGTCGCGCCAGACCAGCGCCACGGCGCGGCCGCCCGCCACCGACCTGACGCCGCCCTGCTCACTGCCGCCGAACGAGGGCACCGTGGCCTCGGCGCGGAGAATGTAGAGGAAGAGCTGCTGCCGGTCCGAGAAGTTGTTCAGCGTGTAGTCGAACAGCATCTTGCGGTCAATCTCGTGCAGCGGCTCGGAGAGCGTTTGCGAGTATCCCGGCGCGGCCTGGAACACTTTCGTCGCGTCACCCGAGGTATACCAGCCGAACAGATCCTGCCGCCCGTACTCGTCCGAAAGGTTGCGGCTCAAGGAGGTGTTGAAGGACGACGCGGTCTTCGCGTTCTGCAGGCACGTGAACCAGTTGTTCGTGAACTTCGCCCAATCCGCCTTGAGTCCGAGCGCGCCATCCGCCTCGTTGAACACGAGATTAGGCCTGCCCGCGGCTTTTTCCCGGGCATTGTAATAGTCGACCGGCGTGTTCTGCACCGCGGCGGCGAGCACCTGCGGCAAATCGGAAAGCGGGTTCACGCGCGTGCCGCCCGGCAGCGTGCCGTCCGGGTTCCGCACGATGAAATGCTCGTAAATCTTGTCGCGTTCCTCTTTGGCCCCTGTGCCGCCGTGGTCGTACAGCCGGATTGTGCGGAACATGTAGTCCTTGTCGGGCACGTCATCAACGGTACGGCTCCTGAAATCAACCCCGGCGCCCGAACTGGCGGACGTGTAGGGAAACGGCCGGACAATAAAGCCCAACTCGCCCGGCGACTGCATCTCTCCGGTGTCTGAAACCGACATGTAGATGTCTCCGTCCCGCCCCTCCTGCCCGAGCAAAGCCGTGGTGGAGGGATTGACCCCGGGCGTGATGCTGTTGCCCTCTTCCGCCGCATTGCGCACCCAGTTGTCGACTTTGTGGTTGAAACGCGGATCCGGCACCTCCAGACACTTCCATTCATAATCCATCGGCCCGACCTGCATCGACGCCTGAACCATGCGGGGAACCGTCTGGAAGAAAATCTTGGGCATGCTTTTCAGTTCGATGGGCTCCACAGTTCCCAACGCAGGAACGGTGTTCAAATTCTTCGGCACACAATCCACATACTCGTCACCCTGTTTCACCCGCGCATACACGACCACCGCCACGCTGAACTGGTTTCCCACAGCCGGGAAGGCGTTCGGATCGATGACCTTGGCGTCC
This sequence comes from Lentisphaerota bacterium, assembly GCA_022839525.1. The sequence continues at coordinate 1,724 of JALHET010000150.1, read as the reverse complement.
TCGCTGTCAATGATATCGAAGGTGATATCCGCCGGATTAACAGAGAACCTTACGGGAACGTGTTTGTAGCAATTCGCGGGCACTTCCGTGTTTTCGTTCCAAAAATCCGGGATCGCCACCTGCGATGTCAACTGTTTGTACGCCAGGCCGGGGATTAATTTCTGATTGATGGAGGCGGAGTTGAGGGGCGCATGCTCTTTGATCACCTTCACATACGCGATGACCTCAAGCGTGAAGGCCGGTTGGGATGTGCGGCTCTTCTGGTTCTTGAAGGGCCAAACCACTTCCACATCAATGATAGCGGCGCTGGGTGCGCCTTGGATCAGTTGGAGCGAGTAAACGATTTTCGTTCTCGCGGGATCCGCTGTGCTTGGAACCGTCCGCTGAAGGATGATCGGCGCGAACATGCTGGGCACGAGGATCTGGCTGATCATGGGCACCATCTCGACCGTCGGGACGTTGAGGCGCTTCGGGATGCTGTCCGTGTCGAGATAGTCGGCGATCATCGTGGCCATCAGGTCGCCCTGATTCTGAAGCCCGCCGACCAAGGCGTTGCCCAGGGCCGTCTGGAACTCCGCCTGAAGTGCGGCGGACGTCACGCGTTTCTGCGACAGCACCCCCGCCGCCACCGGCTGGTGCTCGACAATGTTGCAGGGCTGGGCGCTTTTGACGAACTCGGGCTTGACGATGCTGTCGGTGGTCAGGACATGGTTGACGGCGTCGTCGAACGCCGTATCGTCCCCCGTCTTCAACAGCTCGTGATAGGGGCTGCCGAAGATCAGGTCGTTGCGCGCATTCATGCAGGCGTAGAAGTCCTGAAGGGTCTCGTACCGGCGGTCGACATTTTTCTTATTGTTGTCGAACGTCTTGGCGTCCGTCTCGGCGTTCGGGGTGTTGCCAAAGAGGTGGCCGATGCTGATCCGGTTCGTCCCGTCGGCCGAGGCGTCGCATGCGTTCACGTCCAGCATGTCGGAAAGGTTGACGCAGACGTAGGCGTAGCGTCCGACCTCCGCGCCGCCGCTGGCGTTCCTGCCGCTGTTGAATTCGATCGGCATGCTTAGCGGACGCCACTTGGCACCCATGTAGGAGTATTTCCCGGCCGACAGGTTGACGCCCGACACCACATCGTCCCTGTTCGTAACCGCGTACCGCCGCACGTCGTTGACGAAGATGGCGGGAATGAAGCTGAGGGCTTCGAGCGAGAGCACGCGGGCGTCCTTGCCGTTTTCCGCGCCGTTCGCCACGGCGGAGGGCCTGACGCGCCCCGGCCAGTCGGGGAACTTGAGCGGCCGGGCGACGCCGCTGACGGACGGGATGCGCAGCTCACCATCGATCTCGTCGATCGCGCGGTACAGCCCGGCGTTCAGCAGGTGGCGGGCGGTGACGGAGTGGCGGTAGTTGGAGGAGGCCTGGCGCTCGATGCGCATGTAGATCGCAAAGGAGACCGCGCTGATGATCAGGAAACTCAGAAAACCGAGCACGATCAGCAAGGCGGACCCTCGCTCCGGGGTGTGGGGCGACGCGCACGGGCCTTTTCGCACGGCTGATGCCGCGCCGCGCGGGTACGCGCTGAAAAGTCCACGTGCGCCCTGCCCCGCACCCGCCCCGCTTTTCGAGAGGACGCTACCGCGTGTGTCTTGTAAACGTTTACTCATGATCGTCACCTGCAGTGGTCAGTAGCCAGTAGTCAGAAACCTCAACCCTGTAACCTCTAACTTGTAACC
>JALHET010000149.1 GCA_022839525.1 Lentisphaerota bacterium | reverse complement strand
TTGAAGTCAAACTTGGTGGAGAAAAGGCGATTGAGGAGGCCGTTGTGAACTTCGGCAAGTTGCGCACTCGCCTGACGAACCGGAGGCTCGGGCATCTTGCCGCGCTTTGCATCGTCACGGGCGGACAGGCGAGTTATACGCGTCCCGACGGCATCCATGTCATATCCGTGGGTCATTTGCGCACTTGATGGGCTTCGCCCCCGAACGCCGAACGCTGAAGTGTGAAAGCGGAACCATGAAACATGAAACTTCATAATCAGGACGACAAAGGGGGCGGACGACAAAGGGACAGGTTTTTAGACGATTGCAAGGATGCTCGCTCCCCCAAAAAACCTTCGTGCCCTTCGTGTGAGAAAAACCGAGTCTTGCCAGAAACCAAAGAGCGTTGAAGATTCAACTGCTCTTTTTAGGTTCAATGTTCTGCGTTCGATGTTCAAAAATGCGCGGGGGACGAGCGTCCGCTCGTCCCCCGCGTCATTCGTCATCCTTTGTTCGTTATTTGTCTTTCGTTGTTTGTCTTTCGTTGTAATCGCTTACGGCTGGGGTTGGGTCGCGCTGGCCCTCACCTTGTAGAAGCGGTGCGGCAGTGTCGCGGGCACGTTCTGGAAGACGAGGATGCCGTCCGCCTGCGCCTGGACAGCCGGGGTGACCGCCCAGGGCTCGCCAAGCTCGTCCGCCACAAGGAGCGTGTACCACACATCCTTTTTGACGTTGCCGACCGTGATGGCGAGCGTCGAGGCGCCGGTGTCGACGGTGATCGCGGTGATGACCGGCGCCTCGGGGTCGGGATCGGGGCCGGGGCCGCCGCCCGGCGTGTAGTAGTAGATGACGCCGATCTCCGGGTTGCCGGTGAAGGTGCCGCCGGTGCCGGTGAGCATGCCGTTGTTCCAGAGCGCTTGGGCCGTCGCGGCGGCGGGGATGCCCCACTCCGCGCCGGGGCCTGTTTCACTCAGCTTGATGCCCGTGCAGCCTTTGAATATGGCCTCGTAGCAGCATACGGCCAGCACCGTGGCGGGCAGCGCGGGCGGTTGCGTCAGCCCCGTGCAGCCCCGGAACATGCAGTAGTAGCAGGACATGGCCAGCGCCGTGGCAGTCAGCGCGGGTGCCTGCGCCAGGCCCGTGCAGCCATGGAACATGTAGCCGTAGCAGCCAGAGGCCAGCGCCGTGGCGGGCAGGGCGGGCGCCTGCGCCAGGCCCGTGCAGCCCTCGAACATGCCGTTGTAGCAGCTAATGGCCAGCGCCGTGGCGGGCAGGACGGGCGCGTTCGCCAGCCCCGTGCAGCCCCGGAACATGCCGTTGTAGCAGCCAGAGGCCAGCGCCGTGGCGGGCAGGGCGGGCGTGTTCGTCAGCCCCGTGCAGCCTTGGAACATGCCGGAGTAGCAGTAGGTGGCCAGCGTCGTGGCGGGCAGCATCGGCGCACTCGTGAGCGCCGTCCAGCCCTGGAACAGTTTGGCGAAGCAGTAGTCGGTCATATTCGGGTGCTGGCCGTTGCCAACCGCCGCGTAGTCGAGCAGGGTCTCGATGTTGCCCTCGCAGGCGACATCTGCAGAGGCCGTGAGCGTCCAGGCAACCGTGCCCGCGCTGTCCTTGGAGATGCGGTTGTTGCCCGTCCCCCGGAGATACAGTCTGTACGTGCCGGAGCCGTCGTCCGCCGCGGCCGCGCCTGCGGTGCCGAAGACCGACCAGCTCGTCGCGTTGGTGGAGTACTGGAGCGTTCCGTTCCACGACCTGCGCGGCGGCGTGACCGTGAACGGCTGCGCGCTCGAGAGGGTGAGGTACTGCTTGTACCTCGGGGAGTCGGGCGACACGTAGTAGTACGTGACGCCGCGCGACGGCTCGCCGGTGAACGAGCCGCTCGTGCCGGCGAGCATGGCGCTGTTCCAGCCCGATCTGGCCACCGCGGCGGCGGGGATGCTCCACTCCGTGCCGGGGCCCTGGGTGTGCAGCGAGATGCCCGTGCAGCCGGAGAACATGTAGGCGTAGCAGTAACTGGCCAGCGCCGTGGCGGGCAGGGCGGGCGCCTGCGCCAGCCCCGTGCAGCCGGAGAACATGGTGCCGTAGCAGCAATAGGCCAGCGTCGTGGCGGGCAGGGTCGGCGCCTGCGCCAGCCCCGTGCAGCCGTGGAACATGCCGTAGTAGCAGTAATCGGCCAGCGTCGTGGCGGGCAGGGCGGGCGCGTCCGTGAGCGCCGTCCAGCCCTTGAACAGGTTGATGAAGCAGTAGGCGTCCATCGCCGGGTGCTGGCCGTTGCCCACCGCCGCGTGGTCGAGCAGGGTCTCGATGTTGCCCTCGCAGGCGACGTTTGCAGAAGCCGTGAGCGTCCAGGCGGCCGCGTCCGCAGAGGCGGACGAGATACGGGTGTTGTCCGTCCCCCGGAGGTAGAGCTTGTGCGTGCCGGAGCCGTCGTCCGCCGCGGCCGCTCCGGCGGTGCCGAAGGCCGACCAGTTCTGCGCGTCGGTGGAGTATTCGAGCGTCCCGTCCCACAGCGCTTCCTGCGGCGTGATCGTGAACGACTGCGCGCTTGAGAAGGTGAGGTACGGGTTGGCGGTGGCCGTTGCCGCGAACAATCCCGCTATGGCGAGCGCACAGAAGCGCGCCAGGCGGGAGAGGAACGCGGAACAGGATTCGGTGTTTCTGTTTCCGTTCATAAGTGACCTTTCAGTAGTAACCTTTCGGTTGGGTTGACTAAAACAAGAATTCGACCTGATAAGTCGTAGTTGTGGCACAGTGTATGCGGGGGGGGAGTCAAGCGGTTTTTGCAAAAATGAGAAAATTTTTAAAACTTTTAAAACCGCCGGACGGACGGGGAGGGGAAGGAAGGGAGAAAATTTAGGATTTAGGAGTTAGGAGTTAGCCTGCCGCGCGGCTCCGCCGCGAAAAAACCATCGGGTAACCGCGACAAAATGCCCAAGTTATGGGCAAGGAAAGGAGCACGGACATTCCTGTCCGTGCCACGGGTTGGAAAACCCGTGCCCCTGTTTTAATGCCAAGTTATAGGTAAGGATTTAGGAGTTTTTTCGACGTTCTGAGTTCGGCGTTCACAAAATGGCGGCGTGAAACGCCGCCCGGACGAGCAGACGCTCGTCCCTCCCGGTGACCCGCGACTGGCGACTGGCGACCTGCGGTGTCGGGAACGCGGGCATCCCAGCCCGTCGGTAGGGCGGTTTCCCCGAAACCGCCGCCTCGCCAAGCAAACAAAACGTCATCGATCCCGATAGCGACAGCGATCCCGATCCCGATTTGGATGAAACCTTGAAACCATGAAACCTTGAAACCAAAGAAAGTGTCCCGTGGTTAAACAATCGATCCCGATAGCGATCCCGATCCCGATTTGGATGAAACCTTGAAACCTTGAAACCAAAGAAAGTTGAAGGTTCAACTGCTCTTTTTACCTCTTACTTCTTACCTATTACCTATTACCTATTACTTCTTACCTCTTACCTCCGCGCCTCACAGCGCCTAGGGCGCGGTGAGGCTGACCGCCACCTTGAAGAAGCGGCGTGGTGCGGTCATCATATCGAGGTCCATCGTGAAAACGATTTCGCTGCCTGTCGCGCGGACGCTGTCGATTTTAGTCCAGTCTGTTTCTCTGAGATCGTCCACCGCGTAGAGCGTGTACCAGAGGCCGCTTTCAGCGTTGACGATCTTGATGGAGAGCGTGGTGCCGTCGAAGACGAGCGCTGTGCCGTCTGTTGGGAAGAGCGGCGCGTCGGGGTTGCCTGACGCGAGGTAATAGATGGCGCCGACCTCCGGGGTGCCGGTGAAGCTGCCGCTCGTGCCGTTGAACATGCCGATGCCCAAGCCCGGCGCTTCCACCGCGTCGTCGGGGATGCCCCATTCCAGGCCTGGGCCTTCGGTGTTCAGCTCGATGCCCGTGCAGCCGGAGAACATGTATTGATAGCAGTTGTTGGCCAGATTCGTGGCCGGCAGCACCGGCAAGCGCGTCAGACCCGTGCAGCCGCTGAACATGTTGTTGTAGCAGAAGGGGGCCAGCGTCGTGGCCGGCAGTTCCGGCAGGCGCGTCAGCCCCGTGCAACCGCTGAACATGAAGCCGTAGCAGGAGTTGGTCAGCGTTGTGGCGGGCAGCGACGGTGCCTGCGTCAGCGCCGTGCAGCCCTTGAACATGTAAACGTAGCATGAGGCGGCCAGCGTCTCGGACGGCAGCGCGGGTGCCTGCGCCAGCCCTGTACAGCCGGCGAACATGAAGCAGTAGCAGGATTTGGCCAGCGTCGTGGCTGGCAGCGACGGTGCGCTGTTGAGCGCCGTGCAGTTCTCAAAGAGGTTCGCGAAGCAGTAGTCGGCCATTACCGGATGCAGGCCATTAGTCACCTTCGCGTAGTCGAGCAGGGCCTCGATGTTGCCGGAACAGGCGACCGTCCCCTTAGCGGCGTTAATCGTCCAACTGGACGCAACGGCAGAGCCCGTAATGTTGGAGTTGCCCGACCCACAGAGGTAGAGCTTGTACTCCCCGGCGCCGTTGTTCACCGCGTTCGCGCCTGCGGTGCCAAAGATTGACCAGTTCGTCGCGTCGGCGGAATAGTAAAGCATTCCGTTCCATGAGGCCTGCTGCGGCGTGACCTCAAAGGTGTTCGCGCTCGAGAAGGTGATGCATGGCTTGTGCCCCGGAGGCGGTGGCGACACGTAGTAGTACGTGGTGCCGATCTCCGGATCGCCGGTGAAGCTGCCGCCCGTGCTGGAGAACATGCCGGCGTTCCAGTTCGTTGCTTCTACCGCATTGGTGGGGATGCTCCACGGCATTCCGAGGCCTTCGGTGTTCAGCTCGATGCCCGTGCAGCCGGAGAACATGCATTGATAGCAGGAATTGGCCAGATTCGTGGCCGGCAGCACCGGCAAGCGCGTCAGCTCCGTGCAACCTTTGAACATGTTGTTGTAGCAGAAGGGGGCCAGCGTCGTCGCCGGCAGCGACGGCAAGCTTGTCAGTCCTGTGCAACCGCTGAACATGAAGCCGTAGCAGGAGTTGGCCAGCGTCTTCGCCGGCAGCGACGGTGCCTGCGTCAGCGCTGTGCAGCCGCGGAACATGTGGTCGTAGCAGGAGTCGGTCAGCGTCATGGACGGTAGCGACGGTGCGTTCGTCAGTCCTGTGCAGCCGGCGAACATGAAGTAGTAGCAGGATTTGGCCAGCGTTGTGGCCGACAGCGACGGTGCGCTGTTGAGCGCCGTGCAGTTCTCAAAGAGGTTCGCGAAGCAGTAGTCGGCCATTGCCGGATGCAGGCCATTAGTCACCTTCGCGTAGTCGAGCAGGGCCTCGATGTTGCCGGAGCAGGCGACCGTCCCCCTTGCGGCATGAATCGTCCAGCCGGGCGTGGCACCAGTGCCGGTCATGTAGCTGTTGCTCACCCCGCAGAGGTAGAGTTTGTACTCTCCGGAGCCGTTGCTCACTGCGGTCGCGCCGTTCGTGGTGAAGAAGGACCAGTTCGTCGCGTCGATGGAGCAATAAAGCCCCCCGTCCCACGAATCGGTCTGCGGCGTGACCTTGAAGGTGTCCGCGCTCGAGAAGATGATGCAGGGCTTGTACCCCGGAGGCAGCGGCGTCACGTAGTAGTA
>JALHET010000650.1:1006-2163 GCA_022839525.1 Lentisphaerota bacterium | reverse complement strand
AGCGGGGATCATCGACGGCTGCGGTTTCGTTCAGCGGTTCACGAAAATAGTCTTTCCGATGTCGCGTTCGGGACTCGTCACCGCCGGAACATTCTGCTTCATCTACGCGTGGAACGACTTCATCATGGCGATGCTTTTGACCTCGAGCGTGGAAACCAGAACCATCCAGCTCGGCATCAAATTTTTCACGAGCCAGTTCATCACCGACTACACAACCATGTTCGCGGCGATCATTCTGACGATTATACCAAGCGTTGCCGCATACATCTTCCTGCACAACAAGATCATCTCCGGCCTCACTGCGGGCGCGGTAAAGGGATAGCATAATGATAGAACTCCTGAACTTCGACGGCGGCTGGGAAATACGGTTCAACGGATTCACCGCGATACGGCACACGAAGGACAAGCCGTTCCTTCGGGCGGGAATCGGAACGGAACGCATCGAAATGTACCGCGGAAATTTCGAAATCGAAGATCTGGGACCGGAACCGATGGAGCCGACAACGATAGCGGCGACGCGGACAGTCGACGCGGCGCAGATTACCGTCGTCGCAAAGTTCGGCGAACATGGATTCATCTGCGCAGACTTTAGGGAAACCGACGGCAGGCTTGAGTGCCGCTTCGAAAAAAAACAAACCCGCTTCAACCGGGTGCGGCTCTCTCTTCCAGCCCAAGCAACTGGCCGCTGTGGACGAGGGAGCAGGGAGTCGGCCGCAACAAGGAAACGGAAATCACCAGGCTCGCCGACCGGGACGACCGTGCCGGCGGAGACTATCACACAACCTTTTATCCGCAGACGACTTTCGTTTCGTCGCGGCGTTATTTCTTCCACGCCTTCACCTGGGCCTACGCGGACTGGGACTTCAGCGCAAGCGACGAACACCGGTTGACGTTCTGGGAGATTCCGGAGCGGCTCGTCTGGTCTTTTCAGCCGACGCTTCTCGACGCCGTACGCGACGTCTCGGCCCTGCTCGGCCGCCAGAAGGAGCTCCCCGACTGGGTGCACGACGGCGTCATTCTGGGCATCCAGGACGGAACCGAAACCTGCCTTTCCAAGCTTGCGCGGGCGGTTTCGCACGGCGTTGCGGTGAACGGCATCTGGGCGCAGGACTGGGTGGGACAGAGGAAAACCAGCTTCGGTAAAAGACTCAACTGGA
>JALHET010000650.1:0-957 GCA_022839525.1 Lentisphaerota bacterium | reverse complement strand
CTCGACAGAACGATTCGCGAACTTGCAGCTCGCGGAGTCAGATTCCTCGGCTATATCAATCCCTACGTACTGGAGGGAAAAAGCCTCTTCCAGGAAGCGGAGAAGCTCGGTTTTCTCGCGCTCGACGGCAAAGGGGAAACCTATCTCGTCGACTTCGGCGAATTCGACGCGGGCCTCGTAGACTTCACGAATCCCGAAGCCGCCGACTGGTATCGTTCGGTGATCAAAAGAGAAATGATAGACTTCGGCCTTTCCGGTTGGATGGCCGACTTCGGCGAATATCTTCCCACCGACGTCGTCCTCCGGGACGGCACGGACGCGAAGATTGCGCACAATGAATGGCCCGGACTCTGGGCGCGCGTCAATGCGCAGGCTATAGAAGAATCAGGAAAATCGGACATCGTCTTTTTCATGCGCGCCGGAAACGCGGAAAGCCTGCGCTGGTGTCCGATGATGTGGGCCGGCGACCAGAACGTGGACTGGTCGGAAGATGACGGACTTCCCTCGGTGATAACTTCGGCGCTTTCGCTTGCGATGAGCGGTATGGGACTCCAGCACAGCGACATCGGCGGATACACGACGCTGTATTCGCTCAGGCGGACCAAAGAACTGTTTCTCAGATGGGCGGAGTTCGCCGCCTGCACACCGATGATGCGCACGCACGAGGGGAACCGCCCGATGGACAACTGGCAGTTCGATTCGGACGACGAAACGCTCGACGGACTTGCCCGCTCGACCGCTCTCTTCCGCGCGCTAAAGGACTACCGGAAGCACGCTGTCGCGGAAAACGCCGAAAGCGGAATTCCGGTCATGCGACCCCTCGTCCTCCATTACGAGGACCCTGCCTACGCCGATGTCAAGGATGAATATCTGCTGGGCCGCGATCTTCTCGTCGCACCCGTTGTGCGCGAAGGAGAAACGGAGCGCACTCTGCTGGTTCCCGACGGAGTCTGGACC
>JALHET010000148.1 GCA_022839525.1 Lentisphaerota bacterium | reverse complement strand
GGAGACCACCTACGACGAGATCAAGGCCGCCATGAGGGCCGCTGCCGAAGGCGAGCTGAAGGGCGTCTTGGGCTACACCGAGGACAAGGTCGTCTCGACCGATTTCCGCGGCGAGGCCAAGACATCGGTCTTCGACGCCGATGCCGGCATCATGCTCGACTCGACCTTTGTCAAGATCGTGGCGTGGTACGATAACGAGTGGGGGTATTCCAACAAGGTGTTGGAAATGGCCCGCGTCATCGCGAAATAAGCGCTCTCCGCTAGGTGCCGCTTCAAGACGAACGCCGTTCCCGCCAACGCGGGAGCGGCGTTTCCGTTTTGCCTAAGAAGAACGGCTCTTTTTTAGGGTCAGTCACGTCCAGCGTTGCCGTTCACTCTCGCCACCGCCGAGTCCATGATCCGGCCAATAAGCTGCGTGTAGGAGACGTTCGCCATACGGGCGAGAATCGGCAGGTCCGAGTCTTTGGGGTTCAGGCCCGCGAGGGGGTTGACTTCCAGAAACATAGGGTTCTGGCCATCGTCGCACCGGATATCAACCCGGCCGCCGTCGCGGCAGCCGAGCGCGCGCCATGCGGCGAGCGCGACCTTTTCAGACGCGGCGGCCACGGGATCTTTGGCGGCATCGCCGGGGCGGTAGACCACGCGGTCCTCGTAGTTGCCTTTGTTCTCGTAGGAGTAGACGCCCTTCTCGGCGCTCGCAAGCAGGACGATCTCCATAGAGCCCACGACTTGGGCTTGCCGCGCCGTGCCGGTGACGCCGACCGTAAACTCGCGGCCTCCGAGGTAGGGCTCGATCAAGGCTGGCTGGCGGAAGCGGGCGACGAGGTTATCGCAGGCCGCCGCGAGTCCGGCACGGTCGCGCACGATGGACTTCGCGGAGCAGCCCTTGCCCGTGCCCTCTGCGACCGGTTTCACGAAAAACGGTGCGCCGAACCGCAGTCCGGCCAGATCTCCGGCGGTCTCATAGACGCAGAAATCGCTGGTCGGCACGCCCGCGTCGCGGATGACGCGTTTGGTCATGCCCTTGTGGAGGGTGAGGGCCAGCACGAGGGGGTCGGAGAAAACATAGGGCACCCGGTAGAGGTCGAGGATCGCGGGCACCTGCGCCTCGCGTGCGACGCCTTCGAGGCCTTCGCAGATGTTGAAGACGATATCCCAGCGGTCGCCGGCCTCGAGCCGTTTCACGAGCGCCTTGGCGTGGCCGATCCGGTCGGTCGCGTAGCCCAGTTCGCGCAGGGCGCCCTCAATGCCCGCGATCGTCTCTTCTTTGTCGAACTCGGCGGTCTCCTCCATGGACAGCCCCATGGCGAGATAGTCCGAACGGAGGTCATAGGTCAACCCGACGCGCATACTCGAATGTCCACTATCCAACAGGGAATGATCCGTTTTCAACAGCAAGAGCGGTCATCCGGCACTCTTTGCCGGGCGGGAAACTTTTTCTCCGCCCCTCGCGTTCTTTCGCGCGGTCTCAGCACTTTTGAACAAGGTTGATCAATGGTCATTCACGTAGTCCGGGTACTGGTAGGTCCCGCCCTCGTAGTTGGTGAGACGCAGGTTGCCCTCGGCGTCCTTCCCCGCCACGTAGTCGGGGGAGAGGGGAATCTTGCCGCCGCCGCCGGGCGCGTCAATCACATAGGTCGGCACCGCGTACCCGGTGGTATGGCCCCGCAGGCTGCGGATGATTTCCACGCCTTTTGAGACGGGGGTGCGGAAGTGTTCGGAGCCGGAGATCGGGTCGCACTGATAGATGTAGTACGGCTTGACCCGCATCTTCATCAGGTTGTGGACGAGACGCCTCATGATGTCGGCGTTATCGTTCATGCCCTTGAGCAGAACCGTCTGAGAACCCAGCGGGATGCCCGCGTCCGCCAGCAGGCCGCACGCCCTCTGCGTTTCATGGCAGCATTCGTCGGGGTGCAGGAAATGCAGGCTCATCCAGAGCGGGTGGTACTTGCGCAACATGCGCGTGAGCTGGGGCGTGATGCGCTGCGGCAGAACGGTCGCGACCTTGGTGCCGAGGCGGATGATCTCAACGTGCGGGATGGCGCGGAGGCTTGAAAGGATGAACTCGATCCGGTCGTCGCTTAAAGTCAGCGGGTCGCCGCCGGAGACCAGCACGTCGCGGATCTGCGGCTTGCTCCGGATGTACTCGAAGATCATCTGAAGGCGGCGCGTGCTGGGGGTGATCGCACCATGGCCGACCACGCGGGAGCGCGTGCAGTAACGGCAGTAGGACGAACAGAAGTCGGTCGCCAGCAGCAGCACCCGGTCGGGATAGCGGTGGATCAGCCCGGGAACCGGGCTCTGATGCTCTTCGCCGAGCGGGTCGTCCGCTTCGCCCGGGCAGCGCCGCATCTCGTACACCGTCGGGATCATCGAGCGGCGGATGGCCTGGTCAGGATCCGTGGCGGAGATGAGGCCCATGTAGTGCGGGGTGACCGCCATGGGAAGCATGTTGCCTGCCAGTTCCAGCGCCTTCTGTTCTTCCGCCGTGAGGCGGATCATGCGCCGGACGGTCGCGAGACTCTTGATCCGGTTCTGGATTTGCCACCGCCAGTCGGACCATTGCTGATCTGTCGCTTGGGGGAAGAACAGGTTACGGAATGCGCGGCACTGGGGACTCATCCTCAGGGCGCGGTTACGGGCCGGCAGCTTTGGAAGTGTCGTCAGTCGCGGTTTGCCCACGGAGGGAACCGCTAAAGAAAAATGAGGCGACCCTCTTTGTGAAGGTTCCTCTTCCTGGTCGTCCAGGCGCAAGCTCAACTGCATCGCGTGCAAAGGCACACCGTACACAGCAAACTCCTTGTCAAATCAGGCCTCGTTTCCTGACCGTGTTACCACACGGCATAGGATGCCCTTTTGCGGCATCCTATTACGCCTGTTTGACGATCTTGTCAAGCGTGTCTATTCAACTTATTTAATTTTTTTTCACGCATGCTGCGGGCGAGGCCCTTACGAACGGTAGTTGGGAGCCTCCTTGATGATTTTCACATCGTGCGGATGGGCTTCGCGCACGCCCGCGTTCGTGACGCGGTAGAAGATCCCGTCGCGTTTGAGTTCGGGGATCGTGCGCGTGCCGCAGTAGCCAAGCGAAGAGCGCAGGCCGCCGCAGAATTGGGTCATGATCTTTTTGACCGAACCGGCCAGCGGCACGATGCCCTCGATGCCCTGCGGCACGAGGTTATCCTCTCTCACGTTATCCTGCCCGTAGCGCTGGCGGCTCCCTTTGCTCTCCTTCATGGCGGCCAGGCTGCCCATGCCGCGGTAGACGACGTAATGGCGGCCCTCGTGGATGATCTTTTCGCCGGGGCTCTCTTCGGTGCCCGCGAGGATCGAGCCGAGCATCACGGTGTCCGCGCCCGCGACCAGCGCCTTGGGCACATCGCCCGAGTGGCGGACGCCGCCGTCGGCGATGACCGGGATCGCGTCGCCGACCGCCTGCGCCGCGTTGTAAACGGCGGTGATCTGCGGGATGCCGACGCCGCACACGACCCGCGTGGTGCAGATGGAGCCGGGGCCGATGCCGACCTTGACGGCATGCGCGCCGGCCTTCATCAGGGCCAGGGCTCCTTCGCCCGTGGCCACGTTTCCGCCGACCACGTCGATGTCGGGGTAGTGCCGGGTGATCCACGTCACCATGTCGAGAATGCCCTTGGAGTGGCCGTGGGCGCTGTCGACCACCACCACGTCGACCTCCTCTTCCGCGAGCAGCTCCATGCGGTTGTGGTCGTCCGCGCTGACTGCCGCGGCCACGCGCAGGCGGTAACGGCCGTCGCGGGTGTAGAGGGGCTGGGCGTTCTCCACCAGATCCAGCACGTCGGTAAAGGAGTAGAGGCCGACGAGCTGGCCGTCGCGGTCAACAAGCGGGAGCTTACCGATCTTGTTTTCCATCATGATGGCGTAAGCCTGTTCCAGCGTGGTTCCCGGAGCGGCGGTGATGACGCGGGTGGTCATCACGTCCGAGACCCGGGTCGCCGTCTTTTTGGCGAAACGGATGTCGCTGGACGTCACGATGCCCGCGAGCCGGTTCTGGTCGTCAAGGATCGGGAACCCGCTGAACGAGAGGTGGTGCTCCTCGCGGTAGTCGCGGATGTAGGCCAGCGTGTCGCTGACGTGGAAGACCACGGGCCTCATGATGAGTCCGTTGAGGTGGTGCTTCACGCGGCGCACATGTTGGGCCTGGCTCTCGGGCGGCAGGTTTTTGTGGATCACGCCGATGCCCCCGAGCATCGCCATGGCGATCGCCATGCCCGCCTCGGTGACGGTGTCCATCGCGGCGCTGGCAAAGGGGATGTTGAGCGTGATGCGGCTGGTGAACCGGGAGGCCAGGTTGGTCTCGTCCGGGAGAAAATCCGCGTATCGCGTAACGAGAGTGACATCATCGAACGTCAGTCCCTCATAGGGGAACTGCTTCATGAAAGCGGTAACCTGAGAATTGACATGCATAGAAGACCTCCGACCCTTTCGCTTTCCCATTATTATATAACTGATCTGCGCCGGATTGGCAATGCGCAAGGAGGAAAGGCTCAAAAAATATCGGCGGGCGCAGTTGACATTGGTGCGGGGGAATGGTTAAATACCTCCGCTTTTTGCCTGAAAAGGCTTGTGGGGGTATAGCTCAGTTGGTAGAGCGCTTGAATGGCATTCAAGAGGTCAGGAGTTCGACCCTCCTTACCTCCACCACTTGCAAATTTTGGAAAACCGCGTAACGGAATACGTTGCGCGTTTTTTTTGTGTTCGCAATCTATGGCAACGTCCCAGGGCTTTTTTCGGGGATGCTCACAGCGTCGAAACGGGCGGTTTCGGCGGTTCGGCACGGGCCGGAAACCAGCCGCCCCCTTCAACGGTCAGTGCCCCGGGACGGTTGGTTGAACGGTTTCAGGAACCGGTTTCCAATTAATGACAACCGATTTATGTGAAAAACTAACTCACATCGGTGGAGCGGTGGATGATGGCGAACCCGTTTGAAAAGAAGTCAGCCGCCTTTTGGGCCGATGGGATGGAGTGTGCGGAGGCCGGATATTTCAATCCCGCAGCACATAGTCTCTATTATTCCGTTCTTCAGGCTGTTTATGGTTTTGCAGAGGCACAGGATCTGTTGCCGAAGTACAGGGCCGACGAAGAAGGAAACGAAAACTCGAAGCACAAGGTCGTACGCAAGATCGTCGATGACTATAACCGTAGCGCGGAAGGCAAGTTTGTTCGTGCACTCAACCGATTACGCATGGCCAGAGTAAAGGCGGATTACAATCCCGAGGATGTAACTGGACCAGACCTAGTGCCATGTTTAGACGACGCAGAAAAATTGCGACAGTTTTTTATCAATTTCACGTAAGATCAAAAGCAAAGAGTGTGACACATGAATGACAAGATCGAGAATGCAAAGAATTACCAGAAAAGACAGGCGGAGAGGGCAGTCGAAGCCGAACCGGTTGCGCCCTGATATTACGCCCCCAATTCCCTGGTTGGGTTTCAATTCATGCACATCCTCTTCTTTTTGCATGCGTCGTCTTGGGGGCGGTGCCGGTGAAGCTGAGGTAGGGCAGGTTCATGCTGAACGCCGTGTCGAGAAAAATGGGCTGGATCGCGGCGAAGGCCTCGGTTGCCGACGGCACGGGCGTGGCGGGTTTGAGGTGCCACGAACGTTTACGCAACAGGGGCAGCGCCGCGACCGCGCAGTCGGGATGCGCGAAGAGCACGATCTCCAGCGGCTTCGCGCCACGGAAGAGGGCAAGCCCGGTGGCCTCTTTCGGCAGTTCGGGCAGGGCGGGCTCCGGCATGACGGCATCGGTCAGGAAAACCGGTCGGCGCCCCTTGGACGCGCCGCGCTCGGTCTTTACGACGTAAAGCAGCTCTTTCGACACAAGTCCGGGCGCGAATGCGGTGTTGTGCAGAACCCGGACGCGGCCGAGCGTGGTATCGAGTTCCTCATGTTGCACCGCCAACACGCAGTGTCCCTTCTCGACCCGCATCTGCAACTTGCACAGGGAGTCGCTCTCTGTGCCGCAGGTGATCGCGGCGGTGCCTTCGCGTATGGCCGTTGCGAGCGGTATGACCCCCGCCGGAAACGCCGCGCGTAACGGCAGGACGGAAAGATGTCCGAACGGCAGTAGCGGGCCGCACGGCTTGCAGGCGATCGCGGAGCGGCACTCGGCCAGTTGCGCCGCATGCAGACGTTCGGCCTCTTCTGCCTTGCGCTTCAACTCTTCCTGACGGGCTTGTTCGGCAGCCGCCACGCCGTCCGCGACTGTGCCTTTGAGCAGACGGTAGAAAAGCTGGGTTTCGGGCCACAGGCCGCCCGCATGGAAAAGCGGCCGCATCTCGTCCCGAAATGCGTCGAGCGCGGTATGCGTGTAGCGCGTCCGGTTCTGCCACAACCCCAGAAGCTGATGGTGCCAGACGGCCTCGGCGGTGTCGGCGGAGCGTCCGGCCAGATCGGCGACCTGCTCGGCGGGCCAGACTTCGAGCCGGACCGGCGTGCGGTTGTCCGGATCGTCCGGGCCGGCCAGCCGCGCTTCCAGACGCACGATGCCGCGATCAACCAGCGGCGCGAGGTAGGAGGCATCGTAGCGCGGCAGGTGCCCCGCCTGGCCGCCGCCCGGCACATAGACGGCGATGGCGTCGGCATCGTGGGAGTTGTCGGGCTGGCGCTCGCAATGGAGGGCGGCGTCGGCCGGAGGGACTGAGGCGTAATAGCGTCGGCCCACGATCCAAGTCGGGATCCAACCGAGCTTTCCGGAAAGTAGAGTAGGGGAGGTTTCGGGGCTAGGCACCGGAGTGGTTTCGGCAGACACGCGTTCTCCTTTTTTCAAACTATGGTATCGGAATGCATTTTCATAATGCCATAAAATCAATAGAAAGGGAATAGGGTGTCGGCACAGGGGAGTATTTGTACATTGCACGTTAGGCCGTTTCTCTCGCGTGGATCGCTGTGAGCAACCGCGCTAGTTTCCGCTTGAGTCCTGTGGCTCCCCCATGTGGGGTGCCATGCGCACCATTGCTTTGGCAACGGCTACTTGTCGTCGAATTACGCGCCCTATTTCCTCAAAATCAGCGGACTGGACAAACACCCGTCAGGCGGGGTATGCTGGTAAACATTGGTTAGTTCGGGGTTACGGATGCCGGTCGGGTGTCCGGACGCATCCCGGCACCGGGGGGACGAAAAGAGGAAAAGAGAGATGAGAGGACAGATGCGCAGACGCGATTTTCTACGCTTGACGGCGGCGGGGAGCATGGGTGTTTGGGCCGGTTGCGCAACGGGCGGCGCCAAACAGCAACAGGGGGCGCGTTGGTATCGCGGTAACCTTCACATGCACACCTATTGGTCGGACGGACTCGCCTTGCCGGAGCAGGCGGTTTCCATCTACAAGGCGCTCGGATACGACTTCATCAGTCTCAGCGAGCACAACGTCTTCGCCGATCAGTCCGACAACTGGCGTGCGGTCGAAGAGAAGCCGAAGGGCTGGCCGCCTCAGGTGGGGCGCACCATCTTCGACGCCTACATGAAAGAGTTCGGCAACGAGGCCGCGACGCGCACCGTGGATGGCAAGACGCAGGTGCGCCTGAAGACCTACGGCGAGATGCGGGCGCGTTTCGAGGAGCCGGGCAAG
>JALHET010000147.1 GCA_022839525.1 Lentisphaerota bacterium | reverse complement strand
TCTGGGCACGCACTACCGCAGGGAATCCCATGGAGGCAGCCGCACACGCCGAGGCGTGCAGAAATTGACGGCGGGTGAAGCCAACCGTATCGGACACATGTTTTTTATTCATGCCCCGATTTTACCAGAGGGGACGCAATCCCGGCAAGCCCCGACCGTCTAGCCGTACGGTGCCCCGATTCAGCCGGCGGTGGACAAGCCTTCTGAAATATGCGAGGATGCCCGTATTGGTTTCGGGGAATCGCCGCCGTATATGGCGGTATCGGAGACACAGGCGTGAAAATGAACAGGCGCGGGTTTTTAAGGACCGCACACGGCAAAGACCGTTGGGGTGCATGAGAGGGGGGATGATCATGAAAAAGCGGATGACGATATGGGCGGTTGCGTGTGGGGTCATGGTGGCGGCGGCTGGCGAAAAAGACGGGTTCGCGTGGTCGTATCTCGTCCATTTCGGCATGAATATGTGGCGCGACACCCATCTCAAGGATATGCCGAAAGACACGAAACCCGAGGACGCCTACACCTTCTACAGCGATAAGGTGCGCTTCGATTACGGCGAATGGCAACGCTTGAGCGCGCGGCTTAAGGAGGCCGGCTGCAACCAGTTGGTGATCGACCTCGGGGAATTCCCGATCTACCCTTCTCATCCCGAACTCGCGATCGAGGGATCGTGGCCGGCGGAAAAGCTGAGGGCGGAACTCAAGCGTCTGCGCGCGATGGGTTTCGAGGTCGTGCCGAAACTGAATTTTTCGGCGATCCACGACACCTGGATGAAAGACATGCACCGGCGCGTCTCGACGCCTGAGTACTATCAGTTGTGCAGGGACCTCATCCGCGACGTGATCGACCTGTTCGACCGTCCGCGGCTTTTCCACCTCGGCTTCGACGAGGAGGACGTCAACAACGGACAGTGGCCGGAATATCAGGTGATCCGTCGGGGCAAACTTCTGTGGCACGATCTCAAGTTTCTCATTGCCGAAGTCGAGAAGGGCGGGTCACGGGCGTGGATATGGGCGGATCTCGCCTGGAAACACCGTCAAGCGTTCATCGCGAACTGTCCGAAAAACGTTCTTCTGGGCACATGGTATTACTGGAAGTTTTTCGATTACAAAAACCCCGCCACCGCAGAAGCGTACCGCAGAAGCCTCGAGGCGTACATCGCGCTCGACAAGGCCGGTTACGAACAAGTTCCGTGTTCCTCGATCTGGAACTGCGACGAGAACACCCCGCTCCTCGCGAAGTTCGCCAAGGAGAACCTTTCGAAGGAGCGCGTCAAAGGCTTCATGATGGCGCCGTGGCTTTCCACGACTGCCGAACCCGCGAACCGCGCAAAGGCGGATCGCGCGATCAACATCTTCGCCACGACGATACGTGAAAGCGGACTGGGGCGCGACTGAAGGATCGCCTTTTCCGATCGTGTCCTAAGAATGAGGCGCCCGTCCCGCTTCCCGCTTGCGGAGGAAAGAAGGTTAGGCGCCTGGGCGCCGGTATGCGTCGGCCAACAAAAGGGTTTGGTCTGGCGAGGTCTGCAGATTGTCAAACCCCGCCTCATAAAGCATCATCCGGCAGGCGTTGACGTCCCGCCCGCGGCGTCCCAAAGTCTCTTTTTCCAAGTCCCGCGGGTTCGCCCCGCTCTCGGCGCAGATCGCATTCGCACCAGCCGTAAGGCCAAGCAGGTTCGGCTCATGCACCGCGATAGTCTTCGTCTCGGGACAGGCCAGTGTCGCCAGCGTGACCACGGCAGTCACTTGCGCAAGCCGGAGTTCCGAAATCTGGCCGCGAGAAGCCAATGGCGCCGACGGCACGTACACGCGCCGCATGGCGGCGTGCTGGAAACACCCGTACTCGACCCCGATGAAAATCTGATCCGCCAGTTCCTCCGCACTATGCTCCGGCCCGATCGGCTCGCAACAGGTGTACCAGTCCAGGCCGGTTTCCCTGATGATGCGGATTGTCGCCTTGCGCTGCTCGGGGTCGAGCGCGGTATCGCTCCCCTCCCTGAGCCGGCAGACGTGGTAAGCGCCGCTGACGCCCGCCGCCTTCAAGTCCCGCGCCTGCGCCGCATCTAAGTCGCCGATGTTGACGATAAGCTGCGTGCGCTGCGGGATCCGCTCCAGCGCCTTTTGCACGATACGCGTCAACCGGTCGAAGTCGAACGTGTGCATGGTCATGAGAAAGAGGGCGTAAAGCTCCCCCGTGTCCGTAAAGTCGTCAACACCGTGCAGAATCTCCTCGTCGCTCATCACGCTCGGCTCGAACGATGTGTGCCCTTCGCCAAAAGCGCAGAACTTGCATTTCCCGGGACAGGCTGCGATCTCGACACCAATCTGCCCGAAGAGAATTCCGCTATTATTGAAGCGCCGCCTGGTGCTCGCATCCGCAACGGCGCGCAGAAGCGAAGCCTCCAGAGATGTCTCAGGAAGTTGCAGCAGAAAAACGCACTCGTCACGGCTGGGGGCAACACCTCCCTGCGCCGCTTCAAGAATCCCCAGCACTCTTTGATCAACGTTCATCCTTGTCTCCTTTGCTCTGGCGACACCCGTGAAAGCACTGCGCGGCTGAGGCACTGGCCTACGGGTGGCGCTCACGGGCTATTTCGCGGGCTACCCCCGTCACTGCCGCGGTCTTGCGGTTCATCGGGGGTCACGCCATAGCGTCTCCGCCGGTCACGCCCGGCGGGACATCCGCCTCCGGTCAGCCACATCCCGATCCGCTGCAGGCGTTTCGCCCAACCGACCCCAGCGCGTGCCCGGGTGCAGACCGGACAACGCGTCTCGCAAAATTCCGCATCCAGTTTCATGCCTCTTTAGGTCATCCCCCTCACTGCACGCCGGTCAACTTGAATACCCACGCATGCTCGCAGGGGACTTCCTTCGCGAGCAACGGCGGCACAATGATCTTCATCCCATCCTGAGCCTTCTCCCAGCGGAACGCCTTGTCCGTGCCGAGCAGGCAGACGCGTGCCCCGGATTGCGGGACAACGCCCTTGAGCAAAAGCTCGCCCTCGGGCAATTTCGGGACAATGGCATAGACGGCGTCGCCCTTCGCGGTGAAAAACACCTCCTTCACTGCCATGCCCGGCTCCGGGCAGACCGTCTGCTTCAGGAGAAAGTCGCCGCCGACATACCTAAGGTTTTTCAGCTTCTTGTATTCCGCGCCATCCATCTGCTTGCCCGTAGCAGACCATTGGACCATCGTCCGCCACTTGCGCGTGCCGTAGATGGCCTCGCCGTTGACCCTGAGCCACTGCCCTATCTGCAACAGCCGCTCCTGCATGATCGGCGGTATCTTCCCGGTGCCGTCGGGGCCGATGTCGAGAAGCAGGTTGCCGCCGTGGCTGACAACCTCCGCCAGCATCAGGACGAGCACCTGCGCGGAGTTGTAGTCCTGCACGTCCTCGTTGCGGTTGTAGCCGAACGAGAACCCGATGCCGCGGCACTCCTCCCACGGCCCCGCGAACGTCGTGCCGGACTGGTATTCGGTGGTGGGATAGCCGCCATGCTTGCGCCGGCAGTTCTTGCCCCACCGGTCGTTGACCAGCACCGTATCCTTGACGGGCGAGTCGTTGTAGAGCCAGGCGAGCAGGTCGCGGCTCTTCCAGAACGGGTCATCCTCCATCCAGTCGCCGTCGCCCCAGAGAATCGCGGGCTGATAGCGCGTCACCAGTTCCTTCACCTGCGGCAGGAAATGCTCGTCCACGAAACGGCCGCGCTGCGCCGCGTCCATCCAGAGAGGGTTATACCACTCGTACAGCGAGTAATAGAGGCCGAACTTCACCGGCGTCTTCTCCAACGCCGCCTTCAACTCGCCGAGGAGGTCGCGCTTCGGGCCGGCGTCCATGCTGTTCCACGGGCGGCCAAACGCCTTGTTCGCGTGCTGGTTCGGCCACATGCAGAACCCGTCGTGATGCTTGCTCGTCAGCACAACGTAGCGCGCGCCCGACCGCGTAAACAGATCCGCCCACGCGGCCGGGTCGAAGTCCTGCGCCTTGAACAGATCGCCGAACCGGTAGTAGCTGAAGTCCTCGCCATAGACCCGCGCGTGGTAATCCGCCACCGCCGTCGGCTTCGGGTGGCTGTTGCCTGAGCAGGTCCTGTTCTGCAACCAGTACTGATACCACTCCGAGTACGTCCCCACCGGCGCCCATGCCGGCACGGAATACGGCCCCCAGTGGATGAAGATGCCGAATTTCGCGTCCCAGAACCACTCCGGCACCGGACGCTTGTCGAGCGATTCCCAAGTCGCCTCATATCGCTCTTCCGCCGCCACACCCGCGGTCACAAGGATCGACGCAGCCGCAAAGGCCGCCGCCGTGTTTGTCCTGACACCCATCGCATCCTCCTTTGTTGCGGACACGCTTCCGCACGCTGCGTTCCGGTGAAAGCCCGGCCGCCACATGCGGCAGCAGAAACGGTTTCCACCAGGCTGTTCAGTCATTATGCGGGGAAGGGATGAACAGAGTCAACCCCCGATTCAGCGGGGAGCATCCCCCGCGGTATGTCATAGTCATGGACACCGTAGCCAAAATCGCGGCACCCTGAAACCGAGCGCATCTGTCAAATACAGGACACCGTGCTAAAATCGGCCTGCATGAGGAAAGAGATGTCACGGAAAGCCACGACGGACTACGGCGGCGAGAATTTCACACCTCGATGATGGCATCATCGTTCTGCTCCGCTCGTCAGGGCTGTTCCGGCGGTTTCCGTCCGGGGCGCAGGATAAGCCGGATGTAGTCCTTGATGCCCTCGTCGATATTTTCATCGGCAAGGACACGATCCAAATCGAAAGAGGAACAACTTCGCAGGAATTTTAACAGGTCGCTTCTCGCGTCTTCCTTGATACGGCACTCAGGGGAAAGAACCAGTTGACGAAGAAGTGCATAATAACGCTCGGCGCCACGGCTTTCCCGCCTCAGAACTTGAAGATATCCCTCTGTGGCCGCAACAAAAACTCTTTCGGTTTCCGCACTGCCAAGACCGATCATCCCCCTGCATCCACGGACAACGATGGGGCATTATTTGGTTCTCCTTTGAACTTGGCCTTGTCAAAATCGAATTCCATCACATCAGAGACATACTTGTCATAGCGCTCTTTCGCAAGGAAGACAAGCATGCGGTCACCTACCTTCGGGACACGCCACGCTTCCCACCAGTTTGGTGTCACAACAATACGCTTATCCTGCATTCGCCCGAACAGATTGGTTTCAATGTTGAGCGTCACGCTGACCCTGCCAAGGAACTCTTCCTTGGCTTCTGCCGCTACTTTGTTGCCTTCGGCATCGACGACTTTCCCGACAAACACCCAGTCGCATAGTTTTGTCAATTGCCCGAGGGTTCCTAACGAACCACTTGCGTCATTGTTATAGGGCAATTTCTTGTTTATGCGTTCCCGAATCTCTTTTTGCTCCCTCTCTTGCGGCGATAACGGCTTAGGCGCTGGCACATCCAATTCAGGCGGCAATCTTACTACGACATCCGCTCTCTCTGCCTTAGCTTGAAATGACATCAATAACAGGCCAACGAAAAACAACCGTCTATTCATGATTGGTTTCATTTTGCGTGTCGGGCTGTTGTTTTTCACGCGGCGGGAGCACGCTGTGCTCGACCCAGTACTTGATCGCCTCGTCGATGTTGTCATCGGTGAGCACCCTCCGGGCGTCGA
>JALHET010000649.1 GCA_022839525.1 Lentisphaerota bacterium | reverse complement strand
GGGGCGTTCAAAACCGATGTTGTTGATCGCCGGCATCCACGCCGGGCCTCTGCTCGGCCGGGTCATGGCCCACAACTCTTTCTTTCCCGCCATCGGCTGACCGTCCAGCAAGACGCGGGCGCGGGCGCCGGCCGCGCCGGTGCCGTCAGAGAGCGCGACCACGCGGTTACCGGTGAAACGCAGGGTCAGGCTGCCATCCGCGCCCCGTGTCACCTCGGGCGCGTTGCAGCCGAAAGTCGTGATCGTGCCGGAGGCGGACGGATTGTCTCCCAACTCCGGTGCGCGCACCAACTCCTCGGCGATGAACCGGGCGTAGAGATCGCACCCTTCGGGCTTCAGGTGCACCGAGTCGGTCAGCAGGTTGGTTGAAGGCAGATTGTGGGCGATCAAATGCTCGCACCATTTCTTACGCAGATCGATCTTGAGGCAACGGTAGGTGTCCGCCACCTCGAGAATCTTACGCGTGCGCTCATCGGGTTTGGCGATCAGTTCCTCCGCCTTTTCCTTTGAGTTGAGATGACTGGTCCAGAGCACGATTTCCGCTGACGTGCGCTCGCGCGTGCGCCGGACGATCTCCTCGTACTTGTCGGTCGGCCCGTACACGTGGAAAAAGAGCAAATCCGGATACCAAGGGTACAGATCGTGATCCGCAGTGCGGATCAGCACCTGCGATCCATACCCGCCGATCGCGGCGTTTTGGAACTCGAATCGCCAATTGGTTCTGCACGGTCTTGGTCCACCCCTGCGCCACAATGGACTGACCGTAGAACAGCACCCGCACATGCGCGGGAGCCTCGGCCGTGGACGTTTCCAGCGCCTTCATGGTGCGCTGGATATACGCCGCCGTGGGGTTCCCCGCCATAACCGCGAGCGCACAGCCCGCCCAAACGCCGATCACCCTTGTCCAACGTTTCATCACCCCCCCTGTTTTTCTCTCTTCCACATTGTTGTGCAGAGTCCGCATCATACTCCTTTGACCGGCGCAGCGGCAAGTTCTAACAACGAGACAAGCCAGAATTAACAATCCAAATCAGTATCGCTATCGGGATCGCTATCGGGATCGATCATTTAACCACGGAACACTTTCTTGGGTTTCAGGGTTTCTGGGTTCCATCCAAATCGGTATCGGGGTCGGTATCGCTATCGGAATCGATTATTTAACCACGGAACACTCTCTCGGGTTTCTGGTTTCTGGTTTCTGGGTTTCTGATTTTCATGAAGTTTCATGTGTTTCACGGTTCCATCCAAATCGGGATCGCTATCGGTATCGCTATCGGAATCGATTGTTTCACCACACCACCCACATTACCAACACGGATTTGAGACACCTCTTTTTTTGACTTGCGACGTTCAATTTATTTGGTTGAATCTTGCGTTTGACCGCTCGAACGTGTACCGTAGATGCGTTTTCTGAGGTGGAGGAGCCTGGCTCTGACCCGAGGAACCGCATATCCGGTCGACGGCCTGTCGGCGCGGCCGCTTTTCGAACCCGGTCCGGTGCCTCCCCTGCCCCGCAGAGATCAAACCGAGGAGGCCTCATGACCGCACAGACCTTGACATCCGCTCCGTTGCGTCGTTTCGCCAATGCGGCCGACTACCGCAAACGTTTCATCATCCGGGAACAGATCGACCGCTATCTGCCGGGCGGCCGGCACTACCTTGACGAGGCGGAACTGG
>JALHET010000146.1 GCA_022839525.1 Lentisphaerota bacterium | reverse complement strand
CATGTAGACGTCGTAGAGTTGTTTGTGTTCCTGTTTCTGCATGGCCTTGCGGAAGGTGAAGTTCATCGTCCAGGACCAGTGGGTCCAGAGGCGGGTCTGGTCGGAATAAACGCGGACGCGGCCAGCGTAGTACCAGTGGTACTTTTCATCCTGGGGCGTGTTTTTCTTCGCCAAGGCAGCAGTTGACAGATGCTTCTTGAATTTCCAGTCGTAGACGCCGTAGGTGAATGGCCTGGCATGGTAGTCGGGCTTGCCGTTGCTGTCTTTGACTTTGGCCTTGCCGCCAAAGGCGTCGGGGTCTTCGGCCAGGAAACCGCCGTCCAGTTCAGCGGCGGTGAGTTCGACGACATCGCGTCCGGTAAAGTCCAAGCCATCGAGCGGCACGGCCTCGATTCTGGCGCTCTTTTCCGGAAAGTCCATGTTGTCACTGAGGAACTCCAGCGCGGGTTCGCGGTCGCGCTTCCAAGCCGACGGAAAGTATTTGCGGCCGAAGATATCGGCGTTTTCGCTGATGCGCTGCTGGAGGATTTTCTTGTCCAGACCGAGAGGGTTGTTGTGGGTTTTCCACAGGCACAGGTAGCTGTGATCGACGATCAGCCGCTCTTGTTTGATGTTGTTGAGCACCGCTCGATTGCCGGCTTCCTCCTTCTCCGCCTGATCGAGCAGGGTGTTGAGCGTGGTGAAGAAGGCGGCGTCCATGAACGGACGCTTGTCCGGCGCGACCGTGCCGAGCGGCTTGTCCATTTCCGCCATGCGTTTTTCGATATAGGTCTTAAACTCTTGCATAAAGGGCGCGGCCTTACCGTAGAAGAGGGTCATGTACTCGGCCACCAGCCGGTCGGGGTCGAGATCGGGGTTGTCCATCATTTTGGCGCCGAGATAGTAGCGCAGGTCAAAGAAGGTCAGAGGGACAATCGGGCCGAGTTCCATTTCAACGAAGAAATGCTTGGCGTTGATGTCGCGGTAGCGGCGCACCAAGCCGGGGATCGCGGCCAGATTGTGGATGGGAGTCTGGAAGCCGCAGCGGAACAGCTTCCAGTAGTCCCAGATCGCGATGTTGCCGGCGCAGCCGTGCCAAGCGGCCATGGCATCGTCATACGGCTTGTTGTTGGGATGGGAGAGTGGGAGCATGACATCGCGCTTGACCTTGCCTGATTCGGTGAATTCGTGATCCATGTAGGCCAGACGCACGATGATGTTACCCTTGGGCTTTAAGCCGCTGGAGGGCGGAACCGTAGAGTCGTGATAGGCGAACATCATCAGGTAGATGTCGGGGTAGTCGCCGCTGACGCGGTCCCAGAGCTTGTTCATGAAGTTGATCACCAGCCCGGAAACGTCGTGCTGCTTGACCACCTCCTGACATTCCGGGCAGAAGCATTCGACTTTACAGTCGTTCTGATCAACGACGTAGAAGACCGGCCAGGGGGCACCGGTTTCCTTACAGCGGGCGCGGTCTTGACGGACATAGTCCTTCACTTTGGCGGCGAAGCGGTCCAGGACTTCGGGCTGGGAGAAACAGATAGAACCGGCATAAGGGCTATCGACGATCTGCCGCGTACCGTTTCTGTTCATCCAAGAGAGTTCTTTAGGAAAATCGGCGGAATAAACGATCATCGTGTGGACCCCGCGCGGAGAACCGTAGCTTTCGCTGAACCCGAAGCGGGCCTGTCCGCCGCCGCTGTTCTGGCGGACTTTACGGCGGTACGCAGCCGGGATCTCGGCATGTCCGGGATAGATGTCGCGGTAGATGAACGCCGGTATGTGGCGAGCGTCGAGGTTGGCGGGGACGGCGATGGCCTCCCGGCTGGGAATATGCTCGAAGTTGACGCTCAGGAAACGCACGCCGGCGAAGCGCTCCAGAAACTCATACGTCCCGAAGAGGACGCCGCGCGGACGGCCGCCGGTGATGATGACGTTCTTGCCGACAGCCTTGAGGTGATACTCCTCCTTGCCGTAATCGCCGCTTCGGTTCGCCGCGGCCAAGGCGGTCTGGCCCAGATAGATGGCCGGGGCACCATCGTGGTTAGCTTCAGAGACAATAACAAACGCCTTGCCGGTGACCTTGTCCAGATAGGCTTTCAGTTCGGTGGCGGCGAACTCCTCGGCGGGAATCGGCTGGGTCGCGGTCACGATGCGGTAGGTATTGTTGAGCAGCAGATTAGGGACGTTTTGGGCAACTGCCGCGAACAGCAGCGAAGTCAAGGGCACGCACAACAGGATTTTTTTCATGACTGATCCTTTCGAGTGAAAAGCGGAGGATAACAACCGTACGCCGCCACGGCGCATTCGGCAAATCCAACACTGTGAAGAAACGGTATATCATCCAGCCGTGAAAAACAAGGGTAGAGTAGCACCGGGCGCAATCGGTTGGTGACAACAGGCTCCTACGGGTGCAACCGTGCCTTGGCGATTGAATCATCCACATAGTTTTTGAACAGGCGAACCTGCGCACATGCGGACTCCGGATTATCCGACTCAAGGGCAATTCCGGAAACACCCGACAGAAAAGGCAACGCGGCATCAAAGTCGCCCCGGGTGCGAACCTTCCCGTATGCACCGCGCACAAACCATGTCTTGCCCCGGAAAACCAGCTTCTCCTCCGCCGCGACCGTCACTTGGAAGCGGCGTTTTTCCGTACCGACGACAAGAACCGGGTTCGAAATCGGCCCGACGATCTCTACCGCCAGTTCCGCCTGTTTTCCCGGACGCACCTTCACTGGGGGCAGGCGATCAAAACCCTTTGCCGGTGCCCAGATCTCGGGCATCTCAGGCTCGAACGCGATGGTTTTCTCCTGAGAGGCGGCCAATGTCGAGGCCAATGCCTTGAACGGCTTGCCGCACGCGAATGTCGTCACCTCGGCCCGCGCAGTCGCCTCGGCCGATTCCGCAGCGAACGAAAGCGCATTCTCACCTTCCATCCATTCGGGCACGGAAGAAGCCGCGCGACGCTCCACGCGATCGCCCCGCATCGAATGCCGTATCCAAAAACGACCATCGAAATCCGCGAACTCGCCGCTCTTCAGCGCGAACGGCACAGTGTGCGGAGAGTTGTTGACCGTCACCGTGGCATTCTTCAACGTTAACTCCACAAGCGGCAAGGCGCGCACTTCGCTGACGATCACGTCCGTCACTCCGCCTGTCGGCACTTCATTCAGCCACAGGGACAGAGAGCCGATCGTCTTTGGCCTCACTGCACCGCGCTCGTACACCGGATACGCGGACGGATGTTGGCAGTACGGCCACACGTACCGGTCAAACTCCCCGGCGTCGTGCTCGCTGGTCATCGGCACCTCAAAATACCGCCAGCCTGTAAAGTCGAGTTTCACGTAGTGTTCGTTAAGCCCTCCGCCATTGGCGCGGCCCTGTCCCGTCTGAAGATTCAGAATCGCCCCTGATCCGTCGCCCTTGACCTTGAAGCCATAGGCACCGCACCCCGTGAAGTCCCGATCCGTGAACGGGTGGCTGAAATTGAGCGCCGCAGATGTCCAAGCGCCGCGCGAGGTCGCCGTCGCATTCGATGCTTTAAGACGGACGCCCCGGCACTCCTCTTCCGCCGTGCAGGTAAACGTCACTCCTTTCGCGCTTGAGAACGTCATCTTGGGAACGTCATCGGACGAAATCGCCGTCGCATGCTTGCCGTCCCACTTGCCGACACCCCAAAGCACTTCAACGCGAAGGTCGCATGTGCGTTTCCCCTCACTATTGACTTTCCACGCGGCATAATCAGATCCCGCCACCCGGTGGCAGTTGACCTGGACCGGTGTCAGTGTCCATTCGCCCCGGTCATCTTGGCGCAGGCGGAAGTCACGATCCAATTCGGCCAGCTTTTCCCGCACCCCCGGCGCAAACGCCCGGGCAAGACGGAATCGCTCGTAGCGCCCGATGATCGTCATAGCGCGGCGCTCGCCGATCGCAAACGGACTCTTATCGGGGCCGGATCCGCCCCAAGGCGTGATCGAAAACGCCGAATCGACACCCGCCATCTTGGCGGCAAAGTATTCTTGTTCGTCGAAGTGGTAGCATCTGTTTGACGAAACACCCCACTTGATTGGCCACCAGCCGAGTGACGGTTCCATGAAGTTCGCAAGACGGCTCTGCGGCAGAAGGCTACGGAGATGCCGGTTCAGGAAGACCCGCGGCGCCCAGCTCGCGTAGTCCCAGGACCCTATGCGCGAGTGGAACCACCAGCCGTGCGTCGTCCAGTTGCTGTCTTCCCAGAGCGGCGCATGTCCCTTTGCGGCGAAGGCGGAGAAGATCTGCCGCAGCATCCTATCGCGCTTGCGCGCGCCGGGAAATCCGCCGGTCGCGTTTGCCACGCCCTCCGCGCCATCCATGTAGACCTGATCGAAGCCGCAGCCGGAATACACCTTGCCGAGCGCGGCGGCGAGGTCGTCCAAAAGCGGTGAATCGGGGTCGGCGAAGAACGAGAGGTAGCGCTGCCATACGTAGTCAACCCGCTTTCCGGCATCATGTGCGAAGACCTCGGTTCCGAACGCGCCGCGCGTTACACCTGTGAAGGCATACGGCTTCTCGAAGGATATCCCCGTATACTGCATCAACTCCGTGCCGATGCGGAGCACGTTGCCGTTGCTGGTATACTGCAAGGTGTAGTCATGGCGAGCGCCCGGTTTTTCATTGACGTATATTACGGTGTCCGGCTTGTCGATGCCTTTCGCGAGCGTATAGGTATAAACATGCATCAGATTAGAAGAGGCGTGCGGCGTCACCCACGGATCGGCGAAACCGATGCATCCGGACAATGTATGCATAGAGGTCTTCAGTCCTGCGGCATGCGCCTTGAGCGACGCGAACCCCTTGGGGAAGCGGTTGGTCCAGACCGGATAGTGTCCCTCGGCCTTGTGCGGCTCCCACCACCAGTCGAGGTGCAGCGTCGTGCAACCGCATAACTTCGCGCATTCGATCCAATCGTCGATCGTGTATGCATGCGGGATGCGTACCATGAAGAACGAACTGCGGTTCCCCTCCGAACCGAGTGACCACGCGCCCCCGACATCGGAATGCGCCAATCCTGCGGCAAGCGTCATACCCCGCAGCATCTGCGGGATCTCGGCACGCGGGCCCGCAGAAAGCCCGAAACGGCGCCCCACGAGTTCCTCATCGCCGCGCATCGTGATCCAAAGCGCTTCCGCGGAGACACCCATCTTTGTCTCCACGTCATACGCCCTCAACACCACACCCGACAGATCGTCCGAGAGCCCGTTCACGAGCGAACCGCAATAGCTCTTGCAAACGGGCTTGATACGGCAGAACTCGACCTTGTCAACGTTCTTCAAGTCAGCCGTCTCAACCTGAAACGTCCAGCCGCCGTAAAAGCGGTCCACCGACAGTGTCACCGAATCCGAACGCGCCGGAAAAGAATAGACCAGACAATCGTTTGCAGCCTTCCGGACGGCATCCGCGGCGATCCGCCTGCCGCCCTTTTCGATCAGCGTGACCATCGGCTGCGGTTCGGCCACCAGTTCCCGTCCATGGACGTTCTCACACAACGAGGTTATGGTGCCCTGCCCGTTTAGGCTGAGGCTTGCGTAACCGCTGTTTTCCGCCGCTCCGCAGAACCCAACTGCGGCAACTATTGCCAACAAACAAAATCTCATCATTTTAGACAGCCCTCTACTTCCCGTAATGCACTTCATCACTCTTTCACACCGGCGGCGGACGGACCGCGCCAGTTCCGCAAAGCGTGTTCCGCAGGGCCGAAAATGTTCCCTGTCAGCAGGGCGGCGCAGGCCGGACCGACTTTTTTCAGGTACATGGCCTCGCTGCGCCGGCGCAGGCCGTCAAGCGCGGCGGACAGCACCTGCCTTTGGGCTTCGTCCGGCTCTGGCGCCAGCAGGAAACGCTGCAGCCGCGCACGGAAGACAAGGTTGTCCGCAGCCAGTATCCAGTCCCGCAGCATCTCCTTGTCGCCGCTCGCCTGCGCCTCCAGTTTGCGCAACGCGTCGGCGGCGTCCTGATACCCGGCCAGCAGAGCCGCCGCCTTTTCGCTTTCGCGCGCGCGGTCTTTCTCTTTCGCTGACAGTCTCTGCGCCTCCTTGATGACTGCATCAGGCATCGCCATGTGATGGACTTGGCTGTGGCCGATTTTTGCGGTCATACTGAAAAGTACGGGAGGCGACAAAAGGCGCACGGCGCGGAAAAACTCCTTGCCGTCCACCCCCAGCCAATCCCGCGCGAACGCCTCCTCATACTGTGCGTCGTCCAGGCCATCATACGCCGCCAGCGCCATCACAGGCATCTGCAGTTCCAGCGGGAAGAGGTGCCAGCTCCAGCTTGTCAGCATCACGCCCTCCAAGGGGATCTCCGCGAACGCCCGCCTCCATTCGCGGTAGTTCTTGAAATGATGGTCGTGCCTGGGGGCGAAGACCGAGTCGCCCCAACAACGCGCGGCACCGCAACCCCACACGGCGAAGCCCGACTTCCGCAATTCGGCTGCCCCGGCGAACACGTTGACCCGCCTCTTTTCCGGGCCGACCCGGCGGAAGGCCTGCTCGGCAGGCTCATACCACCAGTCGGCGAGAATGATGCGCCGGTCAAGCATGGTCTTCAGTTCCGGATGGTTGTGGACCATGTCCGCCCACATCACAGGCGTGATCTGACGTTCAAAAAGCGCCTGCTTTACGGGCGCGAGATGTTTGACGATCAGGCCCGCGACTCCCATCTCCTCCACGCTCTTGCGGCACAGGTCGCACTCCTGGCCAATTTTATTCGCCTCGTCGGCACCGATGTGGAAGTAGCGGGGATTCCCAAACAGGTCTGCGGTTTCCTTTGCCCAATCTGCCAGGAAGCGCCCCGTCTCCGGACGTGACAGGCAATACAGCTCAAGGAACCCCGGCCTTTCAGACAGATGCTGATATTTCAGATGGCGCAGGACATAGGCGTTATGCGAGAGCGTCTGCAACAGCGGCATGTTTTCAAGCCCCGACTCGCGGGCGAAGGCCAGGATCGCCGCCAGCTCCGCTTTCGACATGGCGTCAGGCGCGGCTATCTCCGGACAGGTGTCGAAGCGCACCGCGTCTTCCATCTCCCAGAGGATCGTGTTGAACCCGCATTTTTTGAGCTGCGGGATCAGGCGCCTCAGATACTCCGGGCGGTATTTTGCGAAAGCCAGATCAAGATGGAAGACCTGAGGCTTTGCCCCCTCGTTTTTTTTCAAAGCCATTGCCGCATCGGCTGCATGGGCGCAAAACGCCATAGCGGTGCAGGCAAGGCTAGTCACAGCTAAAGACGCGGCATTTAAAAACGTTCTTCTTTTCATTTTTTACCTCTTCTTCGAGTAAATGCTGATCGACGGGAGCCGGGAGAGCTAACGGCAATCAGTCTGGTAGTAGGAGGAGTCGATGCCTTTCATGAAAATCTCGCGGTCGGCGATTTTGTCGGTCAGCGCTCCGGAGATGAGACTCTTGATCGCAGCGGAACTGGCATCGCGCGAATTTCCCGCTCGTTGAAAAATCTGATCGAGATTCCCTTCATTTCCGTCTCATAGTATATCAACCGATTGCCACCCGACCCCATTCGGAACGCATGGTGGCGGTCGACCCGAGATGAGCGCCCCTATACGGCTACGCCCCTCATCAGCGAAAGATTACCATTAAGCCGGAGTAGGAGACCGTCACGCGGATTTCACCGTTCTGGGCGGTGAAGGTGCCCCAGGTGCGGTTCAGGCCCGTACCCTTGACCTTGAAGGTGCAGGCCGGCGCGGCGCCTTCATAACGCGCGACAAGCATGTCTTTCGGGAACTCGGTGACCGGATGCTCTTCCGTATAGCCGAGATCGACAAAGGTGAGGCCTGTGAGCGCGGCAGTCGCCGCGAAGGTCGGCACCGCTGAGGGATTCGCCGGATCGAGGAGGATCGCCGTATCCGCAAGCGTGCCGTTCGAAACCGTGCCCGCGCCACCGACGCCGGCGAGCGTGTGCGTACCGCCCGTGAGGTCGAGCGTCGCACCGGAGGCGACGATGACCTTCGCGAGCGCCGGATCGGCCGCGCCCTCCCGGATCGCGAGCGTGCCCTCGGCGACCTCGACCGCGCCCGTGCAGCAGATCGTGTGCCCGGCCGCGCCTTCGAGGATGTTGGTCGTCGCCTTCGTGATGGCGTCGCCGCTGATCTCGAATTCTCCGACCACGCGGCCAAGCCCGAACTCGAAGCGTCCGGCACCCGTCTTCTTCACGCCGCCCGCGCCGTTCACGTCCTTGTTGAAGACCACGGTCTGTCCTGCGGGAACCTGGAACTCGAGACCGCCCGCGAGCGCGTTGATCTTCACGTTCTTGCGCATCGGGCACGCCACCGTGACCTCGACGTCCGCCGCCTCGCCGAAGCGCCAGATGCCGTCGTCGAAGTTGAGCGTGAGCACGCCCGGCTCGGCCGTCCAGCTTTTGAGAACCGCGGCATCGTCGGCGCGAGCGAGGACGATCCGCTTCGAACGAACGGTCGAGCGCCCGGAGACATTGAAAGTGATCCGCGACCAGTCACGCATGTAATGGCCGCCCTCCTTGAAGAAGTAGAGCTCGGTCGCCGAATCGTTCCCGTGCGTGTTGACGTAGTACTCGTCGCAGCGGATCTCCGAAGCCCCGCGCAGATTGACCGTCGCGTTGCCGGTACCGTAGAGCTGCTTGTAGAACATCTGGCTGCCCCCGGTGAGTGTGATCACCGACTGCGAATTCTGGTTGCGGCTCATCATCAGGGCGAGAGCGTTGCCGCCGGATTTCGATTCGCCGGAGTAATTGATTTCGATATCAATAGCGGCGTCCGTGCCGCCGGCATTGTTCTGGCCGAGCGGATAGAAACTGCCGTAGGCGACGACGGGGGGCGTCTGCCAAATGCCGAGCGTCGTATGGTCACGGAGATCGACCCGCACGTGGCGGCGCACGTCGCCCCACTCGGACGTCGTATTGTTGACACCGACATAGAAGTAGGTCGGCGCGGTCAGGACCTTCTCAAGAATGAGTGCCGCGTTGGTGCTGGAATGCTGGTCGGCGTGACCGCCGACCGCGACACACATCGAGCTGCCGCCGCCGATGGAAACGCCCGTGCCTTTGATATGCACCGTACCGTCGATGATCTCGGCATTGCCGTGCTTCAGCACACCGTCCTTCATCGCGACCTGAAGGCGGCCGTCTTCGTCGATGTGGTGCACGGAACCGTACTGATAGGAGCGGCTGTGGGAGAACATCCATTTGTCGGCATTCGTGAGCGTGAGCGTGCCGGGGCCGCGCTTGAACCAGCACGCGTTCCCCTTGTTGAACGCCGGCATCGTGATGTCGCCGTCGATGACGAGATCGACGAACTGCGTGTTGCCGGCGGCATTGAAGTTGAGCGTATGCGGGAACTCCTGCTCGACGCCGGTATTGTTGACGATCTCCAGCGTCGTGTTGGTGCAGGCGGTCAGCGTAAGCGGCGTCGTGCCAAGGGTCTTCGGGCCGATCACGAGACGCCCGTCATTGAGCGTGAAGCCCGCGTTGGCGACTCCCGTGTTGGTCACGGCGAACGTGCCCGCGCCGTTCTTGATGATCGAGGAAATCTCGGCCGCGCCCGCAAACGTCATCTGGGCACCGGACACGACCGTCGCCGAGATCGGCCCCGTCGAACGGAACGGGTTTTCGATGACATGCTTGCCGGACGAGACCGTGACCGCCTTCGCCGCCAAGGCATTCGTTCCGACGAGCGTCAGCTTCTCGCCGCTGATCGTGTAGCCCGCGGCCGAATCGAACGCGAGCGAACCTGCCGCCGCGCCGCCTTGCGCGACCGCGATCGCCTTCACCGCCGCGGAGCCGGGGAAGAGCAGGTCGGAGAAGATGCCGGGCGTCTCGTTGGGCGTCCAGTTCGACGCCGTGTTCCAACTCGCGGTCTCGCCCGCCCAGGTCTGGGAAATCGCCACCGGATCAACGGCCTGCATCTTCACGGTCGTGTAGCCGTCCGCATAGGCGGTTGTGAACGTGCCGGCTTTGCCGGCCGGGAGACCCGACATCACCAGAGAACCGACCACCTTCGGCAGCAGTTCCTCGGCATGATCGCCCGCGACGCGGACGACGTTGTAAACGGTTTCAGGATCCATCCCTCCCGCACCGCTGAAGACAACATTGAGCGACTCGACGGTGAGCGTATCCGTCGCCGTCAGCGCACCCGTGCCGTCGGTGATGATCGTCCCCGCGCCGTTCGCGCCACCAAAGACCAGATCCTTCACTGTCACGTTGTTGTAGTCATTGGAGAGCGCGAGGCATCCGCCCGAGATGATGAGCTTCTGGCTCGCGGTATCGGCGCCGTTGGTGATAAACGTCGTACCGCCCTTCAGCTCGGTGACCGCATGATGGCTCACGAGGGAGTTGTAGTAGAACTCGCCCGCCGTGCTGCCGGTGATGATGAGCCGGCCCTCGGTCTCGAGCCCCGAAACCGCGTCGACCATATTGGTGAAATCCTGCGTCGTGCCGATCGGCCAGTTGACGCTGATCCAGCCATTGCTGTAGTAGCGCCCG
>JALHET010000648.1:1099-2067 GCA_022839525.1 Lentisphaerota bacterium | reverse complement strand
GCGGGAGCAGCCGGCATGGCCGCCTCCCTGTCGGTTTCGAAGCGCGGCTTCTCCTGCGCCCTCGTCGACCGCGAAGACTACATGGGCGGCATTCTCCTGCAGTGCATCCACAACGGCTTCGGCCTCCAGCATTTCGGCCAGGAGCTGACCGGCCCCGAGTTCGCGCTCCGCCTTGAAAAAGACGTGCGCGCAGCGGAAATTCCGTTCTTCTCCGGTACCACCGTGCTCTCAATAGATTCAGAAGAAAGCGGGTTTTCACTGATTCTTTCGTCGGCGGCGAACGGTGTTTTCCGCGCGTCCTGCGCTTCGGTCATCCTTGCCATGGGCAGCCGCGAACGCAACCGCGGTAACATCCGCATTGCCGGAGACCGGCCCGCCGGCGTGTTCACCGCCGGCCTTGCGCAGCGCCTGATCAATATCGACGGGTACCTGCCGGGCAAGCGCGCAGTGATTATCGGTTCGGGCGATATCGGTCTGATCATGGCTCGTCGGCTCACGCTTTCGGGCGCGAAAGTCGAAGCCGTCGTCGAGATCCAGCCCTTTCCGTCGGGCCTGACGCGCAACATTGTACAGTGCCTGAACGACTTTTCGATACCGCTGTATCTGTCGCACTCGACGCTCCGGATTATCGGACGCGACCGCGTGGAAGGCGTTGAAATCGCCCCGCTCGAGAACGGTGCTCCCCGGCTCGAGAAAGCCTTTACGATAGACTGCGACACCGTGCTCCTGTCGGTAGGACTTGTGCCCGAGAACGAACTTTCCGCGCACGCCGGCATTTCGCTGAACCCGGTAACGAACGGAGCCTTCGTCGATTCGACCCTGATGACGTCCGTGCCCGGCGTGTTCGCCTGCGGTAACGTCCTGCACATCCACGATCTTGTCGACCGCGTCGCCGGCGAAGCCTCCCGCGCGGGAGAATCCTGCGCCGACTGGCTCGAGGGAGCCGGGAGCGGGAAAAAGCGGGCAGA
>JALHET010000648.1:601-1083 GCA_022839525.1 Lentisphaerota bacterium | reverse complement strand
AAAGCGGGCAGAAGTACCGCTGAAGGCCGGCGCAAACATACGCTATACGGTTCCGTCCACGATCGATCCCGAATCGAAGACAACCGTCTGTTTGCGCAGCATGGTGATGCTCGACCGCGGCATTCTGAAAATTATGCGCGGAGGCGCTGAAATCTACAAGAAATCGCTGAACTGGGTCCGTCCCGGCGAGATGATCTCGGTCGAGATTCCCGCCGGAACGCTGGGCGTTGCGTCAACTGCCGGAGAGCCGTTCGAGATTTCCCTGAACGCGGCAGGGGAGGGTGTGAAATGACTGAAATGATTTGCATTGTCTGTCCCCGGGGCTGCCGGCTCGAAGTGGGAGATGCGCCCGAGTATCAGGTAAGCGGGAATTTCTGCCCGCGCGGAGCCGCGTACGGCAAGAACGAAGCCGTCGCTCCCGTGCGCGTGGTAACTGCCACCTGTCCGGTCCGACGGAGCACATCCGGCGCCGAGAGCCTCTC
>JALHET010000648.1:0-588 GCA_022839525.1 Lentisphaerota bacterium | reverse complement strand
GTAGCCGTTTTCGAAGATTCCCTGCCTCGCCGCGTCCCGGTGCGCACCGACGGAGGCATCCTCCGGGACCGCATTCCGGCCCTCGTCGAACTGCTCCTGAAAACCGAAGTCGATCTTCCTGTTCGCTCAGGCGATGTCCTGGTTCAAAACTGGGAAGGCACCGGCGTTTCCGTGGTGGCTACCCGGGATATCGGGTAGCTGCCGAAAGCGACTTTCCCGGGCGCAGAAGCGCGGGAAGTCCCGGCGGGTTTACAGCCTGATTATCCGGGATTTTGTCAGCACCCGGTTGCCGGTTTGGGTAATCAGGATGTCGTTTTCCAGGCGGCAACCGCCGTGGTCCGGGTGGTAGAGGCCGGGCTCCAGCGTTACAACCATGCCGGGCTCGTAGACCCACTCGTTGTCTTCACGGTTTCGGATCGCCGGACCTTCGTGAGGCTCAAGCCCGATTCCGTGTCCGAGGGCGTGCGGCATGCTCCGTTTTGCCTTCCGGAAAATCTCGTCCACCTTGAGCGTCGCCGCCCGGGTCGGCATACCGGGCTTGTAGAGTTCAAGTGCGGCCGCGTACGCCTTTTCGACGAGCGCAAGCTG